>NZ_JBQYLH010000007.1:0-208282 GCF_052677165.1 Sunxiuqinia sp. sy24 | reverse complement strand
ACTTTTCTTTTCCCATATCATGTAAATTTTAAAACATTCATTTTTGTTTACATGACACAGTTAGTTGAACACTCTCAGCTTCGCCTGCCCGGCCAGCACCTTGTCGTCGTTAAAAGCCGCGTAAGCCTGCAAAATGCCGGAGATACTTACCGCCTTTTCGGCCACCCCTCGGCGAACAGTCTCTTTCTGTTCGGTCGTGCCTTTGCTGTTGGCATCGGTCTCTTCATTTTTTTCTTGAATACGCTGGATCAGTTCATCCAGCTCGTTTTTCACGGTCACCATTACCGGAATGGTGTTCCAGCGCGGGGTGTGGTTGTCCAGCGCTGTCTGCGTTGCGAGGTACATACGCATGTGTTTGTTCTGATCTTGATTCATTTTTGTTCATTTTTTAATGATTAATCCTGAACGTATTTTCTCTTACCACACCTTAAGCAGAATAAAATAAAGCAATTTATTATTTACATCAAATATGTTAATGAGCATGTAGTGTCTGAAATTCAACAAGAAAGGGGTGTTGCAGGTTCAGCATTTGCTTGTTTGGATGGAATACAAATAAGAGGCGAGGTTTAGTGAGTTTAGTGAGGGCTTTTAGTAAGGGTTTCACTTTGAGTGAAACCCTTACTGGTGAAGAGGGCGATGGAATTATTTTACCATGGCACTTTCAGCATACTCAAGCTGTTTGCACAAGGCATCAAAAGCCACTTTGGCACATTTAATTTTCAGAGGTTCTAAATTAGCCGGCTCAGCATTTACTGCCCACAAACTGTTGTAGGCCATATAATCGTGGTGCGCATTCAGTAAAAAGGAAAAAGCATTCTCCGTATCCTTATCCAGAACGAGGATATGAATGCCAAAAACATTGACTGCCTCAGACTGACGGGGAGGAAACAGGATTTCCAAAACCACGTAGTAGTCGGCATTTGTTCCTTCTTCCTGAATGGCACTGGCCAGCCGTTTCATGTCGTTATTGAAGAAGTCCAGCTGCCCCTGACCTTCCAATTGTCCCGGGTTAAGTATTGTTTCGTTGAATTCGGCATTTAAATGAAGATCGTTTGCCAGTAAGTCGGCAAATGCTTTGGCCGAGCCTGGCGAAAAAGCGGTTGAATCAGGGGTGCGAATAACGGTGGGGTAAACCACAAACTTGCCGGGCTTATACGATTGCAAAAAGTCTGCGGACAAGTTGCTTTCGGGTTTAAATCCCGGATTAACCAGGACATTGGAGAGGAGTTCTTTGATTTCCGAAGGCAAGTCTTTCAGCCCGGCCTGGTATTTTTTAGCCGAAGCGGCAATGGTGGTGGCGTCCAGAACACCCTCGTAAATGTTGAAACGGTCGATGGTGCCAAACCAGGTGGGGTCTTGCATGTAGCCCGATTTGCACAGGTAGGCGAACTGGTTGCTGAGGTTGGCAATTGAATTGTTGGGAAACTCATCAATGGTGTTTTGGCCAACAAGTACACCATCCACATAAAATTTTATTTCATGGTTGTCGAAGGTGCTCACCACATGGTGGTATTTGGCATCTACGAGTGGCGTGCCAAATACATTGGTGCAGGTAGCCCAGGGGGTCTGGTCGTTCTTGCACGATATGGCGGTTGCGCTGTGTCCACCGTTGGTCAGCGATTGAAACAGGTAGCTTGTTCCGAGAGGTCCCACTGAATTTCCAAAGTAGGAGAACATGGTGAAATAGGCATTCAGATGCCCGGCACCCAGGTAAGCTTCCAGGCTCAATGCGGGATAGCTGTTAAGCGCAATCTTATTGGCCGGCAGAACGATGAACTGCCCTTGCGAAAACGAGACATACTCCCCGTTGATGATTTTTCCGCCATTAATGGTGCCATGTGCCTCACCAACTATGTCATTGGCCGTTCCATCATCAAAGGTATACGCGTGTTTCAACAAGGCATCCTGACTCAGAACGGTAGTTGAAGAGAGTGTCAGTAAGCAAAAAACAACAAGCAAACTGGGGAGGTATTGTTTTAAGATCGACCGGGTAGCTTGAGGGGTGAATCGGGTTTGTGCTGATTCTTTCATAACGTACGATCTTTGGTTTGTAACTGATGTTACGGATTTTATGGCCTTTTGATGCTTTATCAGACTGGTAATTGGGTTTGGTGGTGTGTTGCCAATGGAGAATATGGTAATAAGATTTATGTATGAGAAATCCACTTGTGTTACTAAGGTTTTCAAAACCTATCAAACATGCAAATACACAAATACAACCTTATCTTTTATCTTCAACCTTAGTAGAAAATAATCAAACATAAAACGACCAACCTTATAACCTTATTTAATCTGTAAGTGGCTTTATTCTTTTTTGATAATATTTGATGAAGGCCTCATACTCCTCTGCAAAAGTACGCTTCCGATGGTGCTCCGGTTGATTTAAAATGTATTTGCAAACACGATCAACTTCACCCTTCGAGACTGAAAAAGCAGAACAAGATTGTTGCCATCTAAAATTACCCGGCACCAATTTATTTTCCCGAATAAACCGTTCTGAACTTGCTGCAATAATATTGGCAATTTGCTGATCTGAAATAGCCGGAGAACGGGAAATCAAAAAATGAACATGCTCCGGATTAGCATAAATCGCATACAAATGGCATTCGTTGTTATTCACGATTCCTGTTATGTACTTTTCAATTCGCTCCCTGCTTTTCTCCAGAATCAAAGGTTCACGATGCAGGGTGGTAAAAACAAAATGGGTGTACAGGTTATTGTATTCAACTTTCATAATCCTATTCAATTAAGGTAATAAAGTTTGCTTCATTCAAAATCACCTTGTATTATTATGGCTTCAATAAAATACGGATTTCGACCTTAATCTCCTATAACACAGGTGAAAAAACAAGCACACAGTACTCTTATCAACATCCACTTCGAATAAGGTAATAAGGTTTGTTGCATGAGAAATCCACCTGTGCTACTAAGGTTCTTAGAGCGATAAGATTTCTAAACCCATAAAACATGCAAATACACAACCTTATCTTTCTTCTTCAACCTTAGTAGAAAGAAAATCAACATGAAAGAATCAACCTTATTACCTTATCTACCCCTGTATTGCTTGATTTGTTGTTGATGATATTCAATTTAGAATAAGGTGATAAGGTTTACTGTTTAAAAAAACTTCACCAGTGCTACTAAGGTTTTAGCGCAATAAGGTTTCTAAAACATAACACACAATGCGATTTCTGCTTTGAGTTTCTCCGGCTTGCAGAGGTTGCCAAAACAAAAGCCCCGCAAAATGTTGCGAGGCCTTTGGAGGGTATTACGAGTTAAGTAATTCTAGCTTAAAAATTCATCGATGGCTGCTGCTGCCTCTTTGCCGCACTGAATGGCGTGTACCACCAGGCTGGCGCCCCGCTCAACATCACCGGCTGCAAAAACTTTGTCCACGGAGCTTTGCTTTTTCTGGTTGACTTTCACGTTGCCGCGGTTGTCGTATTCTACGCCCAGTTCTTCCAGCAAACCCTTGTGAACCGGCTGGGTGAATCCCATGGAAAGCAAGACCAGATCCGCTTTCAGGATTTGTTCCGTGCCGGGTACTTCAGACATCAACCAACGTCCGTCTTTATCTTTGTCCCAGGCTACTTCAATTACCTCTGCTTCTTTTACCTGTCCGTTTTCGCCAATCAGCCGTTTGGTTGAAAGCGCCCATTTGCGGTCGCAGCCTTCCATGTGCGAACTGGAGGTACGCAGCGTGGTGGGCCAATAGGGCCAAGGGTTGTTTTCGGCCCTTGTTTCCGAGGGCTTGGGCATAATCTCAATTTGAGTTACGCTGGCTGCTTTTTGGCGGATGGATGTTCCCACGCAGTCGGAGCCGGTATCACCACCACCAATCACAAGTACATGTTTACCTTCGGCTGACAGGCGCGCTTTCGTGCTTACCTTTTTGCCGGCCACCACTTTGTTTTGTTGGGTCAGAAAATCCATGGCAAAATGAACGCCATTCAATTCCCGTCCTTCGGTAGCCAGGTCGCGAGGTTGTTCGGCCCCCATAGCCAGCAAAACGGCATCGTAATCATTCAGCAGTTCCTTTTGTGAAATATCTTTGCCAACGTTAACACTTGTTTTGAAGATGATTCCTTCTTCCTCGAAGATGGATAAACGGCGATCAATAATTCCTTTATTCAGTTTGAAGTCAGGAATACCATAACGCAGCAGCCCTCCAATGGCATCGTTCTTTTCAAAAACGGTCACTTCATGTCCGGCACGGTTCAGCAGGTCAGCAGCCGATAAGCCGGCAGGGCCTGATCCAATAATGGCTACTTTCTTTCCTGTGCGGACTTGAGGGGGATTGGCTTTTACTAATCCCAGATTAAATGCTTTTTCCACCGTTGAGGATTCGTTCTCGCGAATGGTGACCGACTCGTTATGGATAGCCAGCACGCATGATTTCTCGCATGGTGCGGGGCAAACCCGTCCGGTCATTTCCGGAAAACTGTTGGTGGAGTGCAGAATTTCATATGCTTCTGCGTAGTTTTTGTGGTAAATGGCATCCTGCCATTCCGGAATTTTACTGCCAACGGGGCAGCCCCAGTGACAAAACGGAACCCCACAATCCATACAGCGCGATGCCTGTAATCTTCTATCTTCGTCGTTCAGGGTTTGTTCCACTTCCCCGTAGTCGTATATTCTTTCGTTTAAAGGTCTGTAGCCACTTTCTTTCTTGGCTATTTTCATAAAACCTCTTGGATCTCCCATAATGCTATAATCTTTTCTTGTTTTACAATTCGTTCTTTACTTCTTATTCGTGACGGGATGGATCGTCTTCCGTCAGTTGTAATTTGCGTTCCAGTTCCTTCAACTTCAGTTCCTCAAGCACTTTCTTGTACTCGAACGGAATTACTTTTACGAATCGAGGCAGGTATTCTTCCCAGTTGGTCAGAATTTTTGCCGCTAAAGAACTTTGAGTATATAAGAGATGTTTGCTGATCATTTCCTGTAATTCATCAATGTCGGTCCGGTCTTCCAAAGCGGAAAGTTCAACCAGCCCTTTGTTGCAGTAGTAATCGAAATCACCGTCAACATCCAGCACATAAGCGATACCGCCACTCATACCGGCAGCGAAGTTACGCCCGGTTTTTCCCAGTACCACCACGCGGCCACCGGTCATGTATTCGCAGCAGTGGTCTCCGGTGCCTTCAACAACTGTTTTAGCTCCTGAGTTTCGCACGCCGAAACGTTCGCCGGCTACTCCACGAATATAACCTTCACCTTTGGTTGCCCCATAGAAGGTGGTGTTTCCAATGATGATGTTTTCTTCTGGTTTGAAGGTCGACCCGGCAGGAGGTACCACGACAATTTTACCTCCGGAAAGCCCTTTGCCGATGTAGTCGTTGGCATCTCCTTCCAGTCGGAAATTAATACCTTTGACCAGGAAGGCGCCAAAACTTTGTCCGGCAGTTCCATGGAAGGTACAGCTGATGGTGTCTTCCGGCAGTCCTTCTTCGCCATAGCGCTTGGATATTTCGCCTGAAAGCATGGCACCGGTTGTCCGGTCGGTATTGATGATCGGATGAGAAATCCACACCTTTTCCTTGCCTTTAATCGCCTTGTTGGCATCCAGAATCAGTTTGTGATCGAGATGGTCCTCAATTGATTTCAGGTTCGGGTGGGTATTGCGGATATCGTATTTCTTGGCTTCTGCAGGCATGTGTAATACCTGGGAGAAGTCGATGTTTTTCATTTTCCAGTTGGTGGCCTTTTCATCTACTTCCATTAGATCAGCACGTCCAACGATGTCTTCGAATTTAGAGAAGCCCATTTCAGCCAGGTGTTCGCGCACTTCTTCAGCCACAAAGCGGAAGAAATTAATCACAAACTCGGCTTTCCCAATGAAACGCTTCCGTAGATCTTTATCCTGAGTGGCAATACCCGCCGGGCAGGTGTTCAGGTGGCATTTGCGCATCATGATACATCCCATGGTGATCAGGGCTGAGGTAGAAAAGCCAAACTCTTCGCCTCCCAAGCAAGCCATGGAAACCACATCTTTACCGGTTTTTAGCTGTCCGTCCACTTGAAGTTTTACCCGTCCGCGTAGGTTGTTCATGACCAGGGTTTGCTGTGCTTCGGCAATACCCATTTCGGCAGGCAGGCCGGCGTGTTTGATCGAGCTGGCTGGGCTGGCTCCGGTTCCTCCTTCTCCACCAGAAATGATGATCAGGTCGGAGAATGCTTTGGCAACCCCGGCAGCAACTGTTCCAACACCATTTTCAGCTACCAGTTTAACGGAAACTTTGGCTTTGGGATTGGTCACTTTCAAATCGTAAATTAACTGTGCCAAGTCCTCAATAGAGTAGATGTCGTGGTGTGGTGGGGGCGAAATCAACGTAATTCCGGGGGTTGAGTTCCGAAGTTTGGCAATGATTTTATTCACTTTAAAACCTGGAAGCTGGCCTCCTTCGCCGGGTTTTGCTCCCTGGCAAACTTTAATTTGAAGTTCGTGTGCATTGGTCAGGTAGTTGTTGGTCACCCCAAAACGTCCGGAAGCAATTTGCTTGATTGAGCTTTGTTTGATGGTTCCAAAACGGTCTGAACTTTCTCCTCCTTCACCGGTGTTACTTCTTCCGCCAACGGTGTTCATCGCAACGGCCAATGCTTCGTGTGCTTCTTTGCTGATAGAACCATAAGACATGGCCCCTGTGACAAAGCGTTTCATAATGTTTTCAACAGGCTCCACCTGGTCCAATGGAATCGGGTTTTGCTTGAATTTAAAACACCCACGAATGAATCCGGGCTTTTTGTTGTCCTGATCTATCAGGGCGCTGTATTCTTTGTATTTGCTGTAATCATTGGTGCGGGTTGCCCACTGCAGCAAGCCAATAGCTTCCGGGTTCCAGGCATGGTGTTCACCATATTTCCGCCAGGCATAAGAACCCGAATTTTCGAAGCGAAATTTCTCAGGCCTGTTGGCGCTTTTATAGGCTGCTTTATGGAAGCGGCTGTATTCTTCTGCAATTTCTTCCAGTCCGATACCGCTCAGACGTGAGGCTGTGCCGGTAAAGTATTGGTCGATCAACTCGCGGCTGACGCCCATGGCTTCAAACATTTGAGCACCGTGGTAGGAGCGGAGCGTGGAGATTCCCATTTTTGACAAAATCTTCAGCAATCCTTTATCGACTGCCTTGATGTAGTTTTTGCGGGCATCTTTGTATTCCAGCTCGATTTCACCTCCTTTTACCAGGCGGTCGATTGCCGCGAAAGCCATGTAAGGGTTGATGACGCTGGCGCCATAGCCCAGTAGTAAAGCAAAATGATTGATTTCGCGTGCCTCGGCTGTTTCAACGATAATTCCAACCTGCATCCGTTTCTTTTTAGAAATCAGGTGGTGGTGAACCGCAGCAACGGCTAGTAAAGATGGGATTGGTGCATGCTCTGAGTCAACTTTACGGTCAGACAGGATGATGAAATTCATTTCGTCGTCGACGGCTTTTTCGGCCATCTCCAGCATGTTGTCAAAAGCTTTTTTGAACGCTTTATATCCTCCGCTTACCGGGAAAACCATGGGGATGGTTTTGTGGGTAAACATTTCATCTTTCAGATTTTTAATCTTGCCAAGGTCGGTATTGGTGATCAGCGGTCCGTCAAACTTAATTAGCTTACAGTGTTCCGGTGTTTCACCTAAAATATTGGAACTTAGTGAGCCAATATAGTTGGTCAGTGCCATAACCAGCCCTTCCCGGATGGGGTCGATGGCCGGGTTGGTAACCTGGGCAAACATTTGTTTGAAGTAGGTAAAGAAAAGTTGTGGTTTGTCTGAGAAGATAGCCAGGGGGGTGTCATTTCCCATGGAGCTAGTTGGCTCTGCTGCGCCGATAGCCATGGGCTGGATCAGGTCGTGCAGATCTTCTTTGGAGTAATTAAATACCTGTGATAAGGTTTCATAATCTTCAATTTCAGATGGAACCCTTTTCTTTACTTTAATATCTTTCATACGCATGCGGTTTTGTTTTAACCACATTTCGTATGGGTTGCGTTTACTTAGTTGATCTTTGACTTCTTTGTCAGGAATAATAATTCCCAATTGCGTGTCGACCAGTAAAATTTTTCCAGGGCGCAGTCGTCCTTTTTCGATGACCTCCTCGGGTTGAAAATGCTGAACACCTACTTCTGATCCCATCACAATAAGGTCGTTTTGCGTGATGACGTAGCGCGAAGGGCGCAGGCCATTACGGTCGAGTGTTCCTCCAATGTATCGTCCATCGGAAAAAACCATTGATGCCGGTCCGTCCCATGGCTCCATAATGGTGGAGTGGTATTCGTAGAATGCTTTCAAGGTTTCCGGAATGGGGTTTTTTTCGTTGAATGATTCCGGAATCATCATACACAGGGCGTGATGCAGGGAACGTCCGGTGAGATGTAAAAACTCCAGCACATTGTCGAATGACGCTGAATCGGATTTGTTGTCTTCAATAATAGGCAGGAGCTTTTTCAGGTCTTCGCCAAAGATTTCAGATTTAAGCAAAGCTTCACGGGCTTCCATCCATTTGCGATTACCTTTTACCGTGTTTATTTCTCCATTGTGGGCAATCATGCGGAAAGGCTGCGCCAAATCCCAGGTGGGGAAGGTGTTGGTACTAAAGCGCGAGTGCACTAAGGCAATGGCTGACTTAAAGCGTTCGTGTTGCAGGTCTTTAAAGTAGTCGGAAAGCTGGTGTGGGGTCAACATCCCTTTGTACACAATGGTTCTGGCCGATAAGCTGGGCTGATAAAAAGCTTCCTTGTGAGTCAGGTTTGAATTGGCCACGGCATGCTCCGTAAGTTTACGGATGATATATAATTTACGCTCCAGTGCTTCGGGTTCCAGTTTCCCTTTGATAAATACCTGCTTGATGGCTGGCTCGGTCTGCTTGGCAATTTCACCAGGAGCAGACGTGTCGACAGGAACATCACGAAAGCTTATAAGCTCTAAACCTTCTTCGTTGATGTGTTTGGTCAGAATATCTAAGCAGATGTCTGCTTCGCTTTCTTTTTGGGGCAGGAATATTAATCCGGTACCGTATTGACCTGGCTCGGGTATGTCAATCTTCAGCACTGATTTAATATATTCATGAGGAATTTGCATGAGTATCCCTGCTCCGTCTCCGGTGGCGTTATCGGCACTGGTTGCTCCGCGGTGGTCAAGGTTCTCTAATACCCGAAGTCCTCTGGTGATAATGTCATGAGAGGCTTGCCCTTTGATATGAGCCACAAACCCGATCCCACAATTGTCATGTTCATTGGCAGAGCTGTAAAGTCCCTGCTCTTTTGGAAATCTTAACTGCATTCTATATCCTTTTTTAAAATTATATCACACCTCGTCTTACAATTTCGCTGCAAGACACAACACGAGTAGATTGAAGCTATTTTCAACTACTTAAAAACTCTAAGCAAAACCCACAAAATACTTATGAAGTGAAAGCGAAAATAGCTATTAATTGAGTGATATCCAATTGTCCGCCTGGTTTTGCATGTTTGATAACATGAACAAAATTCTTTGTTTTTTTAGAGTTTGTATTATAAAAACGTGGAATTCACGGTGTTTACGCGTGTAGGGTGAATATCATTTTGTAATTAAAAGGATTTTAGAAATAACGTTTAGTTAACAGATGCCCCCTATTTTAATAGCTTTTTGATTGCCAAATCCATTTTTTCAAAGTTAAATGAATTGATGGTGGTGTTCATTTTTTGTTGAATTTCGGGGAGGCATAGGTTGCCGATACTTCCAGCGTGGGTGTGGGCTACCTGTTTGGACGGGTTGTATTCGCCTTGTTGAATTTGCTTGCCAACCTGGATGTAGGCATCGCGAAAAGGAACACCTTGCTGGACAAGCCGATTGACGTCTTCAACGCTGAATAGGTATTGGTAGCGATCATCATCCAGAATATTTTCTTTAATGGTCATTTCGCTTATTGCAAAGTTGGCAATCTTAATGCAGCTCATCAGTTCTTCAAAGGCAGGCAGAAAGATTTCCTTAATGATTTGCAGATCGCGGAAATAGCCACTGGGCAGGTTATTAATCATTAAAGTGATTTGGTTCGGAAGTGCTTGCAATTTGTTACAGTGCGAGCGGATCAACTCAAAAACATCCGGGTTTTTCTTGTGGGGCATAATGCTTGATCCGGTGGTCAGCTCGTCGGGTAGTCCGATGAATCCAAAGTTTTGACTCATAAAAAGACAGGTGTCGAAGGCTAGTTTGGAAAGCGTGGCGGCAATGGATGAGACAGCGAAAGCAACGGTTTTTTCCATTTTACCACGTCCCATTTGGGCATAAACGACGTTGTAGTTCATCGAGTCGAAGCCTAGCAATTCTGTGGTCAGCTCGCGGTTGAGCGGGAAGGAGGAGCCATAGCCTGCGGCTGAACCCAGTGGATTTTGGTTGGTGATTTTAAAGGCTGCCTGCAAGAGGGTGAGGTCGTCGACCAGACTTTCGGCATAGGCGCTAAACCAAAGTCCAAACGAGGAGGGCATAGCTACCTGAAGGTGCGTGTAGCCCGGCATCAGTTGGTCCTGGTGTTTTTCAGCTTTCGTAATCAGGGTGTCAAACAATTCGTTGGTGGCTTCAACCAGTTGGCGGATTTCGTCGCGCGCAAATAATTTCAGGTCAACCAAAACCTGATCGTTTCTCGAGCGCCCGCTGTGTATTTTTTTTCCAACATCGCCTAGTTTTTCGGTGAGTAGGGATTCAACCTGCGAATGGACATCTTCAATTCCCTCTTCGATGGTGAATTCGCCTTTTTCGGCCAGTTCATAAATCGCTTTCATTTCCAGTAGCAGCTGATCCAGTTCCTCTTTTTCGAGTAAGCCGATTGTTTGAAGCATTTTCGTGTGGGCCATAGAGCCCAGAATGTCAAATTTCGCCAAGTGTAGATCCAGTTCACGATCTTGGCCTACGGTGAATTCTTCGATGAGTTTATTTACGGATGTACCTTTGTCCCAGAGTTTCATATAATAAAAAATTAGCGATTTACTTGGTGCCGGTCGTCACTTGACAGGCACGAATCAATTTATTCTGTGAAAGAAAGAAACTGCAAATTAATTACTTTTTTCCCAATAGTCCTATTCTGACTTCCTTGAAAAGTGGTCTTTGCCTCTTAGGCTTTGCATGGTTTTAGGCAGAAGGATGATGCGTGTGGGGCGTATATATTAATATAGTATAAGCGTTCGCTTGTATGCTGCATAAGCATATGCGGGTGGCGATGGCTGATTTTCTCAGGGGAGAGGCAGCGTGGAGCTAAGGTGTCTGGTCTTCTTTGGATAGCGTGCTCTTAGGATAAGGCGTCTGCATGGAGAATTTCATTTGAAATTGGTTTCAGTGCAATCATTAAATAGGACAATGGGATGTTTTTCTGTCAAAAGAATGGTTGTATTTCTTGTTTAATGTCATTTTGTATTTCAAAAGAACCTCGATATTGTCATTGTGTTTGTGGAATAATCTAAATAATGCAAAAATGACATATTTCTTGTTTGGTGCTCTTCTTTGTGTCTGAAAAACGGTACTTTTTCTGTCGACCCCCTCCAAAATCTGACATATTTCCATAAAAACGATGGATTTTCAAGAATAACCCCCTTTGGAAGAGGGGGTTTAATGTTAATTGAGTATTAAATATAAAACTGACCCTGTTGCGATGAGGGGTTTGTTTTCAAAATAGACATACTTTTGAACAACAGACCACGAAAAAATAGGGGGTCATGATCAAAAAAGAGACTTTTTTAGAATTACACGCTATAGCAAGTACACACCAAAGAATATCAAATGAAAAAATGTAAAATCATCAAATTTTAGAATCATGAAAAAATTACGATTACTTCTCGTTTTTGTATTGGCAATGACACTGGCTGGAAATTTACAAGCTCAGGACTGGGATACTGGGGCAGACTTTGTGTCAAGCTATGTTTGGCGTGGTACCAAATTTGGAACAGGCCCGGCTATTCAGCCATGGGCGGAGTACAGTGCTGGCGGTTTTGCGCTTGGCGCTTGGGGATCGTACGGTTTTACCGACGATGAAGCTGCAGAGGCTGACTTGTATGCAAGTTATGGGTTCGATCTGGGGGACGGATCAACCTTGTCTTTAACTGTTACGGACTATTACTTTCCGGGCTCACCATACTTCGACGGTGATTCGCACTTCTTTGAACCTATGGTTGGCTTGGATCTGGGAAGCTTTTCCTTCTTGGGGGCTTATATGATTGGCTCGGACGCCTCGGATGTGAGCGACCTTTACCTGGAGGCCGGCTTAAATCTTGGATCGGTTGCTTTGACTTTGGGAGCAGGCGACGGGGCTTATACGGTTGATGGCGATTTCAGTGTTTGTAATATTGGTGTAGGCACTTCGAAAGAAATCAAGATTACGGACTCATTCTCCATTCCAATTTCTGGAACAGCAATTTTAAATCCATCTTCTGAACAGTTCCATATTGTTGTAGGCATATCATTATAAAATAAAATTTTGAAGAGATGAAAAAGATTGAAGCAATTATTAGAAAAACCAAGTTTGATGAAGTCGCAGAAGCGCTTCATGAAGCAGGCATTGAATTCTTCTCTTTCTGGGATGTACGTGGTGTTGGCCAAACCCGGCAGGAGCGCGCTTATCGAGGGGTTATTTACGATACGAGCTCAATTGAGCGGACGATACTTTCCATTATTGTGCGTGATAAAAATGTGGAAAAAACGGTGTTAGCCATTATGCAAGCGGGCAGGACTGGTGAGATCGGAGATGGCAAAATATTCATTTCCAATATTGAAGAGTCGTACCGCATACGAACAGGTGAGTTTGGCGATGAGTCCTTATTTATCAAAGGGAAAGAAGATTAATAACCATAAAATAGAATTATCATGGACGAAACTTTACAAGGCCTACAAATAGGCATAGACAATATGTGGTTATTGATTGCAGGATTTATGGTGATGTTTATGCAGCCAGGTTTTGCAATGGTGGAGGCTGGGTTTACCCGATCCAAGAATACTGCAAATATTTTGATGAAAAACTTAATGGACTTCGCAATCGGTTCTTTGTTGTACTGGTTTATCGGATTCACATTAATGTATGGTGACTCGATTGGTGGTTTGATTGGAACACCCGATTTGTTTTTTATGAGTGAAGGCTTTGGTGAGAATTATTCCGATTATGCTGACTTGTTTTTTCAAACCGTTTTTGCTGCCACGGCTGCTACCATTGTGTCCGGGGCTATGGCTGAACGGACGGAGTTTAAAGCTTACTTGATTTTTAGTATTGTCATTACAGTCTTTGTTTACCCGATTTCGGGGCATTGGACCTGGGGGGGCGGCTGGCTGAGTGAAATGGGTTTCCACGATTTCGCGGGTTCATCCATTGTTCACTCGGTAGGTGCCTGGCTTGGCTTGGCCGGAGCTGCCACGATTGGTCCACGGATTGGCAAGTATGGTAAGGATGGCAAAGCCAAAGCGATTCCGGGTCATAACCTGGCCTTGGGAGCGTTGGGTGTCTTTATCCTGTGGTTCGGCTGGTTTGGTTTCAATCCCGGATCGCAGTTGGCTGCTGCCGGAACAGACAATGCCGTAGCACTGGGACATATTGCTGTAACAACCAACCTGGCCGCTGCTGCCGGAGCTGTCGTAGCCATGATGGTTTCGTGGGTTCGCTACAAACGACCGGCGCTGTCCATTTCATTGAACGGTGCCTTGGCTGGCTTGGTGGCCATCACGGCTGGTTGTGATGCTGTTGATCCGGTTGGAGCCGTCTTGATTGGCGCTGTTGCCGGTTTTGTGTTGCCCTTTGCGGTTGAATTTATTGATCAAATATTGAAGATTGACGATCCGGTTGGAGCTATTTCCGTGCACGGGGTTAGTGGTGCTTTGGGTACATTAGCTGTCGGCTTGTTCTCTACTTCAGAAGGATTATTCTACGGACATGGAGCTGGCTTGCTGGGTATTCAGGCTGTTGGAGTGTTAGCATTCTTTGTTTGGGCGTTCGGGTGTGGATGGATTTTGTTCAATATCCTGAAAAAAGCCAAGATACTTCGGGTGTCCAAGCGCATCGAGGAAGAAGGTCTTGATGTGTATGAACATGGAGAAAGTGCCTACAATTAATAGTTTCCTCAGCCTTTTAAGTCTTTAGTTCTCTCAAGGGTCTGCTGTCTGGCAGGCCCTTTTTCTGTTGATTGTAATCTGTGGTGCCCGATGGATGTGGAGTGAACGATTGTGTGGTGTTGAATAGGACTGTCGTTGATTTTTATTCAATTTGTCTTTGATATTCAGCCGTTTTGTTTTGAAGGTGATTCGGAGGGAGAGCTGCGAAATCGTGCAGGGGTAATGGGATGCGTATGATTTGTTTCAACTTTTTGCTGAAGTAGTCGTTGGTTTAGTTGAACGATTAAAAATAGAGGAATGCGTGAATTTAAAATCTTTACAGAAATAAATAAGCCAAGCTTGGAAGAAAAGAACCAGTTGATTGATTTTTTATATCTTCATCTCGAGAATTTTGGGGATCCGAAGAACGACATTGAAAAAGCCATGGACTATGCCTTGAAAGTGTATCCTTCGTTTGGAGGTTTTGTGCTTGGGGCTTACGATGCGGAGCAGCTTATTGGTGCGGTAGTGGTTAATCAAACCGGGATGAAGGATTACATTCCGGAAAACATTCTGGTATATATTGCCACGCATAACGAACGCCGGGGGCAGGGCATTGGCAGGCAGCTGATGCAGAAAGCAATTGATCAGGCGCAGGGTAATATTGCCTTGCATGTAGAACCGGATAACCCAGCTCGTCATCTGTATGAGAAACTAGGTTTTAGTTCAAAGTATTTGGAAATGCGATTGCACAGGACTACTTAATGAGAGGCTGGAAAAAAGGGAGGGGAGCGTCGGGTGAGCAAGAATGAAAATTTAAGCACATGACTAATAATCAAAAAACAATCAATTTACTGGAAGCTCAAATCGAGAAATTTGTTGAGGGGCTTCGACCGCCGCCAGACATGCGGGATCAGTTGGATGTTGGTTTTCATTTTGAAAGCAATACCCTGGAGCTTTTTGAAATCCGGCCTCGCTGGGATCAACCTGAGGAGCTCATGAATACCCCTTTTGCGAAGGCTAAGTTTATTAAATCGCGCGCGGTTTGGCGTATTTTCTGGATGCGCGCCAATGGTAAATGGGAAAGCTACTCGCCCATGCCGGAAGTTAAGGATCTGGCGGAGCTGTTTGACGTGATTGAAAAGGATGAGTATGCTTGCTTCTTTGGATGATCAGTTCTGTAACTAAGCTTTCTTTTTCAGTACCAGTTCTTGCAGGCGATACATTTCGTCGCGCAGTCGTGCGGCTTCAATAAAGTCGAGCCCCTTGGCGGCGGCCTGCATTTCCTTTTTCGTCTTCTCGATGGTTTTCTCCAATGCCTCCACACTCATGTATTGCACAACCGGGTCGGCAGCAACATCCGGATGACTGGCACCTCCGGCATATTCTTTTTGTTTGTCATCGCGATATTCGTAGCCAATAATTTCGCGGGTTGGTTTGACGATCGCTTTCGGGGTGATGCCATGCTCTTCGTTGTATCGTAGCTGTTTCTCACGCCTGTAGTTGGTCGAGTCGATCGTTTTTTGCATCGAATCGGTAATCTTGTCGGCATACATAATCACCATTCCGTTGAGGTTACGTGCCGCTCGCCCTGCGGTTTGGGTTAGCGAGCGCTCGGAGCGCAGAAAGCCTTCCTTGTCCGCATCGATGATGGCTACCAGCGAAACCTCCGGCAAGTCCAGCCCTTCACGCAAAAGGTTAATTCCTACCAGCACATGAAATCCGCCCCTGCGAAGTTCTTCCAGAATCTCAATGCGTTCCATGGTGTCGATATCCGAGTGAATGTAGCGGGTTTTGATCCCCATGTTAATCAGGTATTTGCTCAGTTCTTCGGCCATGCGCTTGGTTAGCGTGGTTACCAAAATCCGTTCGCTTTTTTCAATCCGAAGATTGATTTCGTGCATCAGGTCATCAATCTGGTTGATTGACGGACGAACTTCAATGATCGGATCAAGCAGTCCTGTTGGTCGGATGATCTGCTCAACAATTACCCCTTCCGATTTTTCCAGCTCGTAGTTGGCTGGTGTTGCACTAACGAAAAGCGTTTGGTTAACCAGGTCTTCAAATTCCTCAAATTTTAGCGGTCGGTTATCGATGGCTGCCGGCAGGCGAAAGCCATATTCTACCAGGTTGATCTTGCGCGAATGGTCGCCGCCATACATGGCTCGAATCTGGGGAATGGTCACGTGACTTTCATCCAGGATGGTCAGAAAATCATCCGGAAAATAATCGAGCAGGCAGAAGGGGCGGGTGCCAGCTTCACGACCATCAAAATAGCGCGAGTAATTCTCAACACCCGGGCAATAGCCTAGTTCGCGCATCATTTCCATGTCGTATTCTACCCGTTCCAATATCCGTTTAGCTTCCAGTGGTTTCCCAATTTCCTTGAAAAAATCAACTTGCTTCATCAGGTCATCCTGAATTTCAAGGATGGCTGATTTCATGCGTTCTTTGGTGGTTACAAAAAGGTTGGCCGGATAGATGATGGCGGTTTCCATTTCGTCAATCGTTGTTCCTTCTAAGGGGTCGAAGCTGTAGATCTCTTCAATTTCATCGCCCCAGAAAACGACCCGGATTGCTTTGTCATCGTAAGCCAGATAGATATCGATGGTGTCGCCTTTCACCCGGAAGTTGCCGCGTTGGAAATCAACTTCGTTTCGCGAGTAGAGGGCATCAACCAGCTTATGCAGGAATTGGTTGCGATTGAGTGTTTCACCTACGCTGACACTGGTTACGTTGGCGTGAAAATCCTGCGGGTTACCAATACCATACAAGCACGAAACCGACGAAACGACGACCACATCACGTCTTCCTGAAAGCAGCGCCGAGGTGGTGCTCAGCCGGAGTTTCTCGATGTCTTTGTTGATTGAAAGGTCTTTCTCGATGTAGGTTCCCGTGGTGGGCAGGTAGGCTTCGGGTTGGTAATAATCGTAATAGGAAACAAAGTACTCCACGGCATTCTCGGGGAAAAACTGTTTCATCTCGCTGTAAAGCTGCGCAGCCAGCGTTTTGTTATGACTCAAAATTAGGGTAGGGCGTTGCACCTCTTCAATGACTTTGGCCATGGAAAATGTTTTTCCCGACCCCGTCACTCCGAGAAGTGTTTGGTTGCGCTCGCCTTGCCGGATTCCTTCGGATAGCTGCCGAATGGCTTCCGGCTGGTCGCCGGTGGGCTCGTATGGTGAAATTACTTTTAAATCCATGTTTCTGTTAGTTCCAAATTCTTAGTTCTAAGTTCCAGGTTTCAAGTTTCTGAAAATTGTCCATTTCTTTTTTCTTTCATCTTGTCTCCTGCTTTCCTTCCCCTGTCTCCGTCTTGCTATTGCCAATTAAGCTGAAAGTAAACCGGAAAATGATCTGAGATTCCGCCATAATAGTTGGGCCCGCCATAAGTTCGTTTGGGCGACATCTCTCCTGATTTATTGCGGTACTCCATCCAGGGGCGGTGAAAAACAGCACCCAGCTGGTCGGTCACGACAAAGCCTGATCCGCTAAGCAATGCCCCTGAAACAATCAGGTTGTCTATCATGTTCCAGTTTCCCCGGTAATTATAGCTTCCTTGGTGTTGTTCGTCCAGTGGAATCATCAGGTTGTACAGTTCCGACGTGGTATTGGGAGCAGCGGCAGTCAGCGTTTCGGCTAAGCTTTTGTTGTCCGGTTCGTCATTCATGTCGCCCAGAATGATGATCTTAGCGTCGGGATTTTCAGCCAGCAATTCATCCACTTTGTTTTTTAGCGTTTGGGCGGCTACCAGCCGGTTGGGTTCCGATTGTTCGGTTCCACCCCAGCGCGATGGCCAATGATTTACAAACAGGTGGATCTTGTCTTTACCCAGTTTTCCATACACATATAAGATATCGCGGGTTGCAAATCCCGGATCAACCAGCAAAGCTTCCTGATGCATCAATTTAAATTCGCCTTTTCTGAAAAGCAGGCCAACGTCAATCCCGCGCTTGTCGGGGCTGTCGATATGGACGATTTGGTACTTGCCATCAGACAAGGGGGGTGTTGTAGCCAGATCTTCCAATACCTGACGGTTTTCAATCTCACATACTCCAATAATTTCGGGCAGCTCTTCTGAGTTGACGGTTCCCAGTACCCGGCTTAAGTCTTCCAGTTTTTTTGTGTAGCGTTCGGTGTTCCACTTTTTATCCGCTTCCGGCAGAAATTCATCATCGTTAATAGCCGGATCGTCAATCGTGTCGAACAGGTTTTCGACATTGTAGAAAACAACGGTGGCTTTTTTGTGCAGCGGAGCTTGCTGACATGCGCTGAGTAGAAGGACAACAAGAGCAAGTAGACTAATTTTTGAATTCATCTCTGTTTCGTTGTTTGAATGCTTAAGCTTTAGACTAATTTGTATGTAAAGTTAATCAATATGCTTTTAGTAGAACCAAGAACCAAGAGTCAAGATCCAGGAATCAGGATGTAGTGAATATTAGAATGTCTGTTTGCTCCTTGCCCTCTGCTCTTCTCCGATTCAGTTATTCCTGTCCAATGGTTACCTCGTAGTAGTCGGTCACATCGACCACCTGCATGCCGGCTTTTTGAGCGGCTTGAATTCCGAGGACTCCATCTTCAAACACCAGGCAGTCTTCGGGGGCGACGCCAATTAGTTCGGCACACTTCAAAAAGGTTTCGGGGTGTGGCTTGTGTTTGCTGACATCATCAGCCGAAACCAGCTTATCGATGTAGTGGTCTACTCCGATGATGTGCATGGCCTTGCGCGAGAGAGCGCGACAGCCACCTGTTCCGATAGCCATGGGTAACTTGCCATGGTATTCCCGAATGACGTCCATCACGGCTTCAATTGGTTGAGCCTTGTGCATGTTGTCTTCGTACTCTTGCTCTTTCGAGTCGCCCATTTCCTGAGGATCAATATTCTTATTGAATAGCTCATTCAGCTTTTCCACCGTTGGGTAAAGCGGAATGCCAGCCAGTTGCTCAAAAAGTTCGATGGTAAAATCGATGCCATAGCGGGCGGCTGCGTTTTTCCAGGCAATGTAGTGGATGGGCATGGTATCGGCAATGGTGCCATCTAAATCGAAAATCAGTCCTTTAATTTCCGGGCTTACTTCAAGTTTTGCTGTCATGTTCTTGTGTTTACTGAATTTAAGCTAGCAAAAGTAACCAATTTGTAACGAACAAGTTCATTCGCTGCATTACCAAAAAATTAAGATGTGTGAGCTTGGGTTCAGGCTTCCGTCCTTTCCGGGAAAGGATGGAAGCCTGAATGATTTGTCGCCTGATAAGCGGAAGCAAGCCCGGTGCTTAGTTGGCGGTTTCTTCCAGCAGATTTGCAATGGCGGTCTGGTTTGCGCGTTTGGCGTGCTGCAGGGGCGATACTCCTTCGCCATCGGCCAGGCTGATGTCGCAGCCGGCAGCAATCAGTATCCGCACAACTTCCTGGTATTTGGCACTGCCATCGCCAAGAATGATGGCTTCCAGTAGGGCCGTCCATCCCAAACGGTTAATGTGGTCGATGGGGAAGTCTTGCGTATTGGCCAGTAGCCTGACGGTTTCAATATGCGCTCGTTCGCAGGCCGGAATCAGGGCGCTGCCATAGTAGCGGTTAAAAACATCGAAGCGGGCGCCATTGGCCAAAAATAATTTCAGCAGCTCGGTTTGACCCGTCGCCCCGGCATGTAGAAACGGACTGGCCAGTTGCTTATCTTGCTGATTGACATCGGCACCATGGGCAACAAGCAATTGGGCCATGTCAAAATGTAGTGCCTGAGTCGCAATCAACAGCAACGAGCGTTTGTTTTCATCCCGGGTGTTCACGTCGGCTCCGGCTTGTAATTTTTTTTCTACCTCATGAAGCTTATTTTGCTTAACAGCTTCAAGAAGCGCAGATTGCTCTTGTTTCATTTCAGTTGTTTTTACAGGATTCGGTTGTGCTTGAAAAAGGTTAAGCACAATGAAAAGCACGAATATGTTCATGGTGTATTTCTGTACGGGCTAAAATACAAGATTGCCCTGATAAATCAGCGACTTAACCGGCGATAAGCGGGATACCGCTTCTGCCGAACAGCTGGCTTCCAGTAAGGCAAGGTCTGCCTGGTCTCCCGGTTTAGGCCATTGCTGGTTGCCTTCGTCATCCAACGGTAGCACATTGTAGGTAGCTAACTTGAGGCTTCGCGATAGGGCATACTCGGTGCCATAGCCATACAGTTGAGCCATTACTTTGGCTTTTTCAAGCACGCTGCCACTTCCCCAGGTGTTCCAATGGTCTATAATGCAGTCATTGCCGGTGCCCACCGTTACCCCGTGCTTGTACAACGTTGGAATGGGCATGATTAGTCGTCCGAAAGGAATGGTGGAAATAATGCCAACCTGGGCCGCACTCAGCTTCTCCGCCATTTCTTCTTGTTTGGCCTGTTCTAGTCGGCCCAATACAAAGCAGTGACTAATAAAGGTCTTGCCTTTCAGTACCGGATTTTCATTGACTTTATCAATCAGGTATTCCATGGTTTGTAGTCCCGAGTCTCCTGTTTCGTGCAGGTGGATATCAATTCCTTTGTTGTAATCCAGAGCCAGCTGAACGGTAAAGTCGATCGTCTTTTCAATTTGCCCGTCCAGCGTGTAAGGATCAACGCCACCAATGTAGTCAATATCCGTTTGGGCAGCCTCTTTCATCAGTGGGGCCGAATCGGTATAGTACACGCCATGCTGAGGGAAAGCCACCAGCTCGGCACCAAAGGAGTTTTTCTTGTTCTCCAGCGCTTGCTGTAGGTTTTTTAGCGAGTTGAGCCCGGAAGTCGGTTCAATGTTCACCTGGCTTCGGGCAAAAGCAGAGCCACAGGATTGCAGCAGCTCGATCAGTTTTTCAGCCCGCTCGGTCGATGTTTTTAGCATCTCGGGCAGGATTTGCTGCTCCAGGGCGATCATGCCTTTTACGCCGCCCTGTCTTTTCCGGATTGCTTTCCATGGCCCACCGTAGAAGGTTTTGTCCAGGTGAATATGCATGTCCTTGAAGGCGGGCAACATCAGGTGGCCCTTGGCATCAACTGCCTGTGCTGCCGGATTGTTGGGCGAAACCTGGCGGATCTTACCATCTTCAATGTCGACACAAAACAAGTCGGTTTTTGTGGCAATCACTTCATCCCCTTCATAGTCAAAGCCGGTTTCGAGCCGTACATTTTTTAAACGAATGCTGTTCATCTTGGTTGGCATTGTGTTTTCAGCTGGTGCTTGCCGGGCTGTATTTGCAGCAAGTGCCGGTGCGGCTAAACTTAGTCCGGTAGCCAGCATTGCTGAATTTTTAATAAACTCTTTTCTGGAAACTGTTTTACGTCTCATTTTTTGTCTTTTAATAGCTTGTGTGGAAATAGCGTCTTTTTTTAGCTCAGACGCTTAGGCAGGTCGAAAGGTTTCCGCACAAAACTAGGAAAAAAAAGAAAACATTAGCGGATGAACTGAAGTTGGCTGTGATTTGCAGCATTATCCGAAAAAAAAGAATGGGTGAGCCTGTGAAACGGACTCCATTCGCAAGTTCTGCCTGGCTTCCGGTTATTGGGCAATAAAACCCCTATGAATCGAGAGGTTCACGTACGGTTCTGTGAGAAGTTAGGGGTGAAATTCCCCTCGCTTACTCGACTGGCAGCTGGCTTTTATTCCCCCCTCAAGTATCTCTACTGTCTTTTTCCTCCGCTTGTCAGTGAATAGTTTCTCCCAAGATAAAACTAATATATCATAGCCGCCTGATTTTGATTTCTCTTCATATGTCAGTTGATACATAGAGATTTGTGGACTGGAATCTTTTTCAATCCAAGGAATTACTGAATTATTGAAATACTCGGATTTTGATATAATCTTAGTTCCTGAACTTCCTGTTATGAATGCAACCTTTTTGTTCTTGAAGTCAAAAGTATCTCTTTGTTCTTCAAGCAGAGAATTTAAAAGTTTCACTTCATAATTATTTAAGATTGGTCGATTGTCAATTCCAAGACTATCTAAGCTTTGGGCATATGACCCAAATACCAAAAATAATGTCGATAGTATAATTAGTGTTCTCATGTTTTTAGCTTGCTGCCAACGTCTGTGTATATTTACCTGGTAGATATATACCGCTATTATTCGAATTGTTTTTCACACTTTGGAAGATCTTTTTTTAAGGCTTACATAAAAATCGGAGGACGGAGTTTGTTGGTGTTCATCGTCTTTCATTTAGGGATTTTTTAGCTTTCGCCGCTCAATTTACAAAACTTTACAAAATGTATGCGTGAATAAATGCATTTTATACTCGTTCTAAACAATTGACAGTCCACCGCTTCCGCGCGAGGAATTACGTACTGGATATCGCTTATTTTCTCATCGGTTACTTTGTTGCTTCACCCTTCGATGGACGTATTGTCGTGTCTCCGGAATTGATATTTAGTTACAATTGGTTTCACCATGTTACTTGTGGGGGAGCCATCCGAGTCTGTTTGGGACGATTAAGTCCCTTGTATTTGCCATTGAGGGCAGCAGGTCGTGGTCGGACGAGTCAGTAGGTCTGTTGCTCCGTATCAAGTCCATATATTCCAGGTTTTTTCTAGGTTATTTCAAAGTATCTTCTGTGTTTTTAAATACAGAAGCAATACAGAAGATTCACAGAAGCAACGCAGAAGATCCGGACTTGAACCGATGACGATTCTGCCCGGAAAAGAAGCAATAGAAGAAATGAACAGACGAAGGAATGAGAACACGAAGGCACGAAGCCACCGACAGGTGAAAAGCTTGACTGTTTCATCGGAAAAGAAATGAAAGGAGCCGTTGACACTGAAGCCTTAACAACACAACCACCTCGACACCGGTCGGAACTATTACAAACTGACAACTTCAGGCTAGTAACAGATCCTGAAACGAATTCAGGAAGACGCTTAAAGCGGATAACCGAAAGCACGAGGATACGAACGTACGAAGTCCTGTATCTTATTTACTCAGGAACTGAGTACAAAATCCCAATAGGTGAACAAACGAAGCCGCGAAACGGGCAGCTCTTCGGTTTCCTATTTCTGTCTTCGGTCCGCATTTTTAGGATGAACCTTTTTTCTTTACCGAAAAAATAAACACTTTTGACCAAATTTTAGAACACATGGACCGACAAGCTTTTTTAACGCTGACCACCAGCTCGCAGTGGGTATTGTTTTTAGCAATTGGGTTAATTATTTACTCGTGGATTGAAAAGCGCCGGCTGTTCCTGCAACTGGGGCAGGGTACCTTTTTGGTGTTGGCGCTATTTGCCTTATGGGTAATTGTCAGTGGTCAGCTTGCCGTGCCTGAAGTGGAGCAGGGGCAGGCTCCTCCTGTTGAGGCCAAGGCGCTGGCTTTTTTCTCCGGTTTAGAGGTGACCGGGGCAATAGCAGTACTGGCTTTTGTGTTAGGACGCTTCCAGTCGAGTTGGGCCAAAACGGCGAATCTGCTTTTGGTTGCGGTGGGGGTGGCTTTATTCTTTATGGTGTACCAATTACAACGAATCGGATGAGCATAGATCAGAAATACCATTTGAAAAACCGGCCAAGTCAGGAGCTTACTGCTCGCGATGAGACGGATGCAATCCTGAAAAAGGGCAAGTTTGTGACCTTGTCGTTGTGTCGCGATAATGAACCCTATATCGTGACTTTGAGTTATGGCTATGATTCGCAACGGCAGGCCCTTTATTTACATACAGCCAAAGAGGGCTTGAAACTCGATTTTATCAAGAGCAATCCTGCGGTGTGCGCTACCGTGATTGAGGATGGTGGTTATGTACCGGATGAATGCAGCCATGCTTACCGGTCGGTGGTGTTTTGGGGTACCATCCATTTTGTTGAGGAGCTGGAGGAAAAGCAGGCCGGCATGCAGGTTCTTTTAAATCACCTGGAAGAAAAGGAATCGGTGATTCAGTCCAAGTTGTTGAAAGCTCATGCGGCTTCGGCTAAAATGGAAGTGCTGAGGCTCGATATTGGCGAGATTCACGGCAAGGTGGGCTATTAGTCGCCTTTATGTTGTCGGCTCAAAAAGAAGAAAGGCCGTTCATTGCTGAACAGCCTTTCTTCTTTATCTAACTCGTTGGAGTAATCTTTCAACTTATTGTTTCGAGTCTTTACACGCATTGTAAATTCCCTCGAACAATTCTTTAGCATCCGAAGCAGCCATGGCTGAGAAAGCCACACGAATGACATTGTTCAGGTTGATAATTCCAATGCTGTATTTCTCGATCAGGATTTTACGAACGAGTTCGCCATCCAGCCCTTCGGCCAGTTGAACGCACATGAAATAGCCCGAGTTGTATGGTAGCGCCGTAAAGTATTCGCTGTATTTGTCGTCGTTCAGCGCTTCGCGCACGGCATGGTAGCGTTTGTTCATAATGTCGAATTTCTCCGCTTTCTGTGCCTGATAAGCTTCATTTTCGAAGGCGTTCAACAATAAAGATTGTGAAATATTGGCTGCATTGGAAATGTTACCACGCACAGCACCCGCTGTTTTGGCTTCCAGAGCAGTGTATAATTCAGCGTCGCCACCTTTAACACCGTAAGTCATAAAACCAACACGGAATCCCCAAACGTAATCTTCTTTGGTTGGTCCGTCAACTTTTAGGGCCAGTACATTTTCGTGCAAATCGCAAAGTTGAGTGAAAATGCTCTCTTGTTCAATGCCTTCTTCGTAAACCAATCCGAAGTAAGCGTCGTCGGAGAAAACAACGATTTTGTTGCCTTGCTCAGCCGATTCTTTAATGATGGCAACAATCCCTTTTTGTTCTTCAACAGTTGGCGTGTACCCGGTGGGGTTGTTCGGGAAATTCAAAATCAGCACTTTCTTGCCAATGCCGTCTTCGGCCAGTTTGGCTTTGAGTGCATCGAGGTCGAAACCACCATCTTTAAACAGGTTGAACTTGCTAAGCTGAGCGCCATAGGCATGGTTCAGAATCAGGTTGTAGTTTCCCCAAAACAGATCGGGAACCAGTACTTTTTCGCCTTCGTCGACAAACAGGTAGCCGGCCATGCTTACCCCGTGGGTTAAGGCATTGGTAACAACGGGTAGACTGATTGTTTTATCTTTTAGTGAAGGGTTTTTCTCGAAAATCATGCTTTGCCATTTGGCGCGGATGTCAGGACGTCCATAGCTTGGTGCATAAGGGAAAACCAGAGAAGGATCGAGTTTTACATTCGATTCAATGCTGTTCAATCGCATGGGGCTACCATTATCTTCAACTGCAGCGCCAATGGTTGCATTGATTTTAGTGCCTTTAGCATCGGCTGTCTGGCCTAAAATTCCTTTTTTGGGGAAGAAAATATTTTTTCCTTTTTCCGATAAAAGGTCGTAAATAACTGGATTTTTTGCTTGAATAACTTTGTTTAACTCCTCAGCTTGTGGATTCATATTTAATGATTTAACTGTTTTTAGAATCGGTCAATCGTTTTGTTTATGACAAAAACGTCTGCAATTTATTAAAAAAACTTGGTTTGTGATAGGTGATCTTTCAAATTGAAATTCAAAATAAGGATATGTTTACAAATCGTAAATTTTATCGCAGGTCAGCTGTCTCCAAATTTCAATTCGTAGCTATTTCAGTAGATCTTCGTCCCGAATAATCATCAAAATAGAAGCATGGGGCAGAATGATGTATTTCTCCTTGTTGAACTCAATTTCGAAACCACTTTTTGATAAGTAAATAGCCAGGTCGCCAACATTGGCTTGCAGCGGAACGTATTTGACGTCCTCTTTTTGCTCTTTCCAGGGTTCGTCATTATCGGTCATGGCCGGAATGGGGTAGCCGGGACCTACTTTAACGATGTAGCCGCTTTGAACCTTCTCGTTTTCCTGCACCGTTGGCGGAAGATACAAACCCGACTTGGTTTTATTTTGGGGGCTTTTGGGTTTCACCAATACGCGGTCGCCCACCATGATGAATTTGTCCAGATCTTTTTCTTCAATGATTAATGACATGGTTCGAATTTTTAGCTGTAAAGATAAAACTTATCGCTCTTGTGCGGAATGGGAAGAGGAGAAATAAGAAAGGAGAAAGGAAACAGGGGAAGGGGAATTTAGCAATTCGAATTCCAAATATCAGAATAAGAAGACAGCAGAAGCTTTTTCAGGGGTTCGGGGTAGAAATGGATAACCGAACGCACGGAACTGACAAACTCCAATAGCAACAGATCCTGAAACAAGTTCAGGAAGACGCTCAACGTGACGGGGGCAAGGGACTGATAGCTAAAAGGAGAAAGGAGAAAGGGGAAGGGGAAGGGGAAGGGGAAGGGGAAGGGGAAGGGGAAGGGGAAGGGGAAGGGGAAGGGGAAGGGGAAGTTAGCAATTCAAATTTCAAATATCAGAATAAGGAGACAGCAGAAGCTCTTTCAGGGGCTTGGGGTAAAAATGGATAACCGAAGGCACGGAACTGACAAGCTCCAATAGCCGCAGATCCTGAAACAAGTTCAGAAAGACGCTCAACGTGGGGGGAGGGTACTGACAACTGAAAACGGACAACCGAAAACTGAAAAGCTCCTAATCGACTAAGGGCAGGGTAAAACTGACTTTTGTTCCTTTATTTGGCTTACTTTCAATAAAGATTCGGCCTTCATTTTTCTGAACAAACTCCTTGGCTAGGATGAGGCCAATGCCGGTTCCGGGTTCCAGCATGGTCCCCGGGTTCGAGAATGAAAGCGATGAGTTGAAACGCATCAGGGCCTCATTGGTCATGCCCACACCTTTGTCACTCACTGTAATCACCATCATGTCGTCTTTCTCTTTGGCCGAAATGCGAATTTCACCATCGGGATGCGAGAACTTAATGGCGTTGGACACCAGGTTACGTATGATGGCGCTGGCCATGTGGTAGTCGGCAAACAACTCCGAATTGCTTTTCATCTTTAAAAAGATTGACAGGCCTTTTTCTTCCAGCAAGGGATTGAACAGTTCGATAACTTCGCGGTATATCTTTTCAAGCTTGAAAGGTTTGGGCGAATAAGGGATATGATCCATCTGTACGGTTGACCAGGTTAGCAGGTCGTGCAACAGTTTGTAGTTGTGCTTCGAAACCGTGGCCATGTTCTTAATCAGTTTGACTCGTTCTTCTTTGGGGAGCTCATCGTACTGTTCGTTCAGCAAGGTCGAGATAGCCATGAAACTTCCGACATGGTCGCTGAGGTCGTGCGAAATAATGGAAAGAAATTTCTCCTTGTTTACAGCCAGATCTTTGTATTTCTGCTGACTCATCTTCAGTGAGGTCGATAGTTTTTCGAGCCGTGTGTAGAGGATCTCAAAAATAAATTCGTTGGCAAAAGCCATGACCGAAATGAATAGAAAGACGATTGAAAGCCGGGAGACGAGACTGTAGTTGTAGTTGGGGCACCACGATTCAGTTTGTAGAAAGGAGTACGCCAGAGCATTGCAAATAAAGAAAATGCTGAGGGCGATAATGCCATGTTCTTTGCCTAAAATAAGGATGACAGCAAGCGGAAGCATTAAGGCGAAGGCGATTCCGGACTCATTTTGCCCACCGGTCAGAAAAAAATAAGTACTGATGACCGAGATGATGATAACAAAGATGATGGATGGGATCAGGATGGTTTTTCTCTTTTTGAGTAACCAAAAAGTTAAGCCGCCTGCTAGCAGTGCCAGTCCGTTGAAAAGAGCTGTGTTGTATGTTTGTTTATAGAAATTGCTGATTAGAAAAACACCCATAGCGATAAAGAACAAGTAGAAGAAAAGATTGAGCAAAATGCTTTTTTTCTTTTCCTCCAGTCGTTCGTAGGAGGTGTCATCGGCATTGAAAATAAACAGCTTTAGATAATAGTTTAAGAGTTTGCTCACAGGGTCTAAAATTTTATACTAAAATAGCCAATTCAGCAAACTAATACACTACGTATAGCTAATTTAAAAAATGGTTGCTTTACTTGTAATCACCCAGTACATCCGACAGGACCTCGTAGCCGTCGTTGGTGACTAAGATGGTATGTTCGAATTGAGCCGATAATTTGCCATCGCTGGTGCGGGCTGTCCAGCCGTCGTGCTTGTCAACACGGGTTGTTGCCCGGCCTTCGTTAATCATGGGTTCGATGGTAAAGGTCATGCCCGGACGCATGATGTCGCCTGTATTTTTGCGAGCAATGTGGTCAACCTGTGGCGCCTCGTGAAAATCAATCCCAACACCATGACCGCAGAACTCATAAACGACACTGAGTTTCTGAGCTTTGGCGTAACGGCCAATCACAAAGCCAATGTTTCCCACATAGTTGCCGGGTTTAACCTGCTGGATTCCTAAATCGAGACAATGTTTGGTTACATCGATTAGGCGTTGGGCTTTTTCTGAAATTTCGCCTACCGTATACATTCTGCTGGTGTCGCCATAGTATCCATTCAGGATGGTGGTAACATCGATGTTTAAAATATCGCCTTCCTTCAAAATCTGTTCTTCGCTTGGGATGCCATGGCAAACAACTTCATTGAGTGATATGCAGGTGGCTTTTGGGTAGCCGTTGTAGCCTACTGTGGCCGAAATAGCTCCATGGTCGCGTATGAACTCTTCAATTTTGTTATTCAAAAATTCGGTGCTTACTCCCGGTTTTACAAATTCTTCGATCATTACCAATGACTGGCCAGCCAATTGGCTACTTTTTCTAATTCCTTCGATTTGTTCGGGTGTCTTAATTATAATATCACTCATTTTTTCTGGGAAAATTTTCGCAAAAGTCGTAAAAGCTTCTTTATTTTCAAAAAATGAACAATAGATTTGTCCAAAAGTTTAACGAAAGCCATCCCATGAGTAAATATTCTCAGGAAATTTCAATCGGAGCCTATCATACCAATCGCTATGCTCGGGCATCTGTAACCTCTCTTTTTAATGTTATGCTGGAAGCTGCCTGGGCGCACGCACAGGTGATGGATTGGGGGTATGAGCATTTGAAGACAAACAACATGTTTTGGGTTTTGTCGCGGGTGTATTTCGAATTGGAGAAGTATCCGGAGTGGCAGCATCAAATTAGCTTGAATACCTGGTCGGCTGGTACGGATGGCATCTATGCTTACCGCGAATTTATTCTGGAAAATGAGGAGCATGAGGTTTTGCTGCGCGGAAGTACGGCTTGGCTGATTTTAGATTTGGAAACCCGGCGTATTTTCCGGCTACGCGATTTCCGGGATACTTTTCCACGGCTGGATGCACCGAATGTCTGCCGCAGTCCAAGACGGATCAAGCCGCACGACCGGTCCGAGGAGCTGAGCTTTCAGCCCGTGCTGTTTAGTGACCTGGACGTGAATCAGCATTTTAATAGTGTGAAATACCTGGAGCGCGTTCTGGATGCTTTTGGTGTTGATTTTATGGATGTCTTTGAATTGGCTGATCTGGAAATCAATTACCTGAAAGAAGGCTTGACTGGCGATAAGCTGGCTGTTGACACCATTCGCTTGGATGATTTCAGCTACAGCTCAACAGTTGTTCGGGAGGCGGATGGTGCTGATTTGTGCTGCATGATCACCCACTGGCGGAATCGGAATAAATAGTCAGGGCGCATCAGTAGCTTCAGGAAACCTCCACTAAATAAATTCGGGCAAAGACGAATGAATCTCTATTAGCCCTCCAGCCATTGTTGAATTTGAGCAATCTTTTTTTCCAGCGGCATAAAACCATCCAGCCAGTGAATGCGTGTGCCATGTTTTTCCATACGCCTGAACCAGGTCATCTGGCGCTTGGCAAACTGGTGGATGGCAATTTCAAGCTTGGTAAACATCTCATCATAGCTTAGCTCGCCAATCAGGTGCAGGGTCAGGTATTTGTATTCCAGTCCGTAGTAGGTAAGTTGCTCGGGGGTAAGTCCTTTGTCCAGCAGGCGTTGCACTTCATCCAACATGCCATCTTGCAGGCGTTGTTTTAAGCGTTCGGTTATTCGTTGGCGGCGGTGCTCCCGATCGTATTTTACGCCAACCACCAGGCTGTTAATCTCGGGCATGTCGTTGCTCAGTTCGGGATTATCTTTCAGGTAGGTTTCAATTTCGATAGCGCGGATTACCCGGCGGCGGTTTTCGGTGTCGGTGGTGTTGTGCAGTTCCGGCTTGATGTCCAGAAGTACTTGCTCCAGCTCCTCCAAGCTTTTCGTGTCCAGTGTTTTTCGCAGTTCATGGTTTTTCGGCACCTGAATTAATTGATAATTATTTAAGACCGCTTCAATATAGAGGCCACTTCCTCCGCATAAAACCGGAAATTTTCCTCGCTGAGTGATATCGTTGTAGGCCGCCAAGAAGGCATTGTGAAACAAGTAGACATTGTACTCGAAACCGGCATCAGCAATGTCAATTAAGTGGTAAGGGATTGGTTGTCCCTCAATTTCATAGTCTTCATAATCCTTGCCGGTGCCAAGATCCATACCGCGGTAAATTTGACGGGAATCGGCTGAGATGATCTCTCCATCAAGTTGTTTAGCTGCGTGGGCAGCTACCGTTGTTTTCCCCGAAGCTGTAGGTCCGAGTATGGTTAGCATTTGATATTTTTGCTGTTTCATCGATATTTGTCATTAAGGTTTACAAAATAATGTATTTTTGTGACGCAAAACCAGAAATTATGGATTTTAAAGAACGATATCGCCAGCTTTTTCAAACATGCTTTAGTGTGTTGGTTGAACCCAATAAGTTTTGGCGAGAGGAGAAAGACGAGATTAAAGCCGAAGCAATTTTTACAGGCTACTTTTTGCCACTGGTATTACTGGTTGGTTTAGCGGTATTTATTGGTGAGCTGATTAAGGGAAGCGAGGTTTTGTTTAGCTATGCGGTGGCCAAATCGGTTCGTGAAGTGGTTAGTTACGTCTCACAATACTTTTTGTCGGTGTATTTACTAAACGAGCTGCTGACGAGTGTGGGAGCTGTGAAAAATAAGCTGGTGATTAGCCGTTTGGTTGGCTATTCATTTCTGCCTTTCCTGATTGTTTCTTTTGTAACCGGACTGTTTCCGGGCCTTTATGTTTTAAGTGTTCTGGGATTGTATGGTATATTTTTATTTGTTCAGGGGGTGAAAGGAAGTTTGAATCTGGTGCCCGAAAATCAGAATCGCTACACGATGATCGGCTTGCTGCTGATTTTTCTTACCTTCATACTCTTGAATGTCTTTAGTTGGAAATTATTACAAGCTTTCTACGGTTATGGTGCATAAAAAGCAAAACATCAATATAAAAAACAAACGGGCCTATTTCGACTATGAAATTTTGGAGAAATTTGTGGCCGGCGTGCAGTTGGTTGGCACCGAAATTAAATCGATCCGGAATGGAAAAGCTTCAGTTGGTGAAGCTTATTGTCGCTTTACCCGCCACGAGCTTTATGTGGTGAATATGAATATTTCAGAATATGATTTTGGAAATATTAATAACCACGAGGCGCGACGTGACCGCAAGCTTTTGTTGAATAAAAAAGAACTTGAAAAACTTCAAAAGAAAACCAAGGAGAGTGGCCTGACCATCATTCCCTTGCGGATGTTTTTAAATGACAGGGGATTGGTGAAGCTTGAAATTGGCTTGGCAAAAGGTAAAAAGACGCACGATAAGCGCGATACCCTGAAGGAGAAAGATGCCAAGCGTGATATGGATCGGGCGATGAAATTTTAATCTGCTTCTCATTTAATCCTACTGCATTACTTGCAATCGGTTAGTGGAATGTTGTAACTTGTAGCTTCTTAGTTTTTTAACCCTAAAAAATAAAGGCTATGAGAAAAATAATTCCTTTAATAATAAGTCTGTTTCTTAGCTTTTCACTGGTGCCAACTACTTCGGCGCAAGGATTTCTGAAGAAGCTAAATAAGAAAGTTCAGGATAAGATCGAAAAGAAAGTGGAGGATAAAGTCGACGATAAGGTTGACGAGAAGGTGGATGAAAGTCTGGATGAGATTTTTGAAGAAGCTGAAAATGACTCGGAAGCTCAACCTACCAATGATAAACAAAATGAGCGGCTTCAGAAAATGATGAAAGGCATTGGTATGTCGGGCGATCCGGTGCCAATTCATGATGATTACACCTTCGATTCCAAGCTCCAAATGCACATCGAGTCGTATAAAAAGAATGGTGAAAAAGATAGCGAAGGCGAGTTTATCACATACGTGAACCCGGAAGGGAAAAACTTCGCCTATGAGTTTATTGGTGGCGATATGAACCAAAACGGTCAAGGAACTTTCATTATGGACTTTGAGAATAAGGCCATGATTATTCTTTCCGAAGAAAATGGGGAAAAGAAAGGTCTTGTCTACGGATTCGATCTGCAGGGTATGAACGACGCGGGCTTCGACGAGGAAGAATACGAAGATTTGGAGGATGGAGATCTGACTAATATTGGCATGAGTCCTTATGTGGAAAAAACGGGAAGGACTAAAACCATCGAGGGCTATAAATGCGAGGAATATCGGTATGATAATCCGGAGGAGGAGACCAAAGCTAATTTTTGGATTAGCAAAGATGTTAACATTACGACGCGCGATTTCATGAGTACCATGCTTAAATCAGCAAGCTACTCACATGGCATGCCTTGGGGCTTTGTTATGGAGTCGGAATCAGAAAATACACGAACTGGCGAGCGTTCGTTAATGCGGGTAACCGATATTGATATCAAGGCCGATAAGCAATTCAGGATGGGAAGCTACCAAATGACCAACCTGGGATTGATGAAGGTGCCGGCGATGGAAGCGGAGTAAGTAATTGAAACGTTTTTGAAAGACAGGCTCATTCGAAGGGAATGAGCCTGTCTTTTTATTTATTATTTTCCTTTTTTACTAATAATGGAAATAGAACAGCCAAAGCAATGGACATCGCTGTGGTTATTCCCCATATGATGCCCCAATGGTAATTGGTTCCGTCGGGGCCAGTCTCTGAAAAGATAGCAATAATTTTTGCGTTGATAAAGTTGCCGACAAGCAGTCCAAGTCCAAACGTGACCAAGAAGATAAAGCCTTGTGCCTGAGCTTTTAGTGCTTTTGGTGCTTTCTGGTCAATGTACATTTGTCCACCCAGGTAGAAGTATCCGAAAATAAGTCCATGTGTCAGGATTCCAATCATATATAGTAAGCCCGTGTCGGTTAGTGCTCCGGTGTAAAATGCAAGATAGCGTATGGTCAGGGCAAGTAAACCATAAAACATGGTTATTCGCAGGCCAAACTTTCGAACCATAAAGGGAACGGAAAGCAGAAACAGCATTTCAGCCAGTTGTCCAAAGTTCATGGTAATGCTGATGTACTTAAACCCTTCATCTAATAAAAATTCGGAGCAATAAGACCAATACATCGAGAATGGAATCATCGACAGGAATGATAAGGTGATGAACCAAAAGAAATTGCGATTGCGCATCAATTTCACAGCTCCCAATCCCATAGTGTTGATCAACGAAAGCGGTTGTCCGTTGGAGGCGGGCAATGTTTTGGGGAGTGATAAATTGAAAATCGCCGCCAATAGGCTTACTCCGGCTCCGCAATAGAAAGGGAGGTTGGTACCATCAAAGTCCATTGCGAAGAGGTGAACAAACAACAGGCTAAACCCGCCGGAAACGACCCATCCGACTGATCCGAATACCCGGATGCGTGCAAATTTCTCGGTTGCAATGTGTGTCATTGCGATGGAGCTTGTTAATCCCCAGGTTGGCATGTAAAAGATCATGGCCAGCAACAGGAAGAGAAATAGCAGATTCGGATTTGCTGTGGTCGCTGCAAGAGCAAGTAAGATTGCATTGATGAAGTTGGTAAAAGCCAAGACATATTGCCCCTGGAAATAGCGATCGGCAATCATTCCCGTAATTGGAGAAACGAGACAGCCTAGCGCCATTGAGCTTAATATCAGTGCTTTTTGTGTCGATCCAATATCCATTTGCGTCAGGTAGGCGGCCAATGGAACCCACCATACAGCAAACATCATATACTGGAAGAACATCATCAATGCCATTTGAATAGTCAACATGGCATTTTTTTTCATAACAGTAATTTATAGTTAGTAGTTTTTGCGGAGTTTAAGATAGATAAAGGATTTGAGATTTAAAAGATTAATTAATCCTATTGGCAAGATAGTGCTCTGCTTGTCAATTTGGTTTTGGCACACAGAGCTGAGTTGGGATGGGAAACACTGATCCGATACGCTGATGAATTGATCATAGCGCAGCGATTCGGCTCTGTCCTGTGGATAATTGGGCGCGCTAGACGGAAGATCGAATCAGGTCGCTAAACCACTTGCATGTTTTCCATCGGAATGATTTCTTCACCTCGGTACCGAAGCAGCAGATTGGCCACGGCCAGCGTATCTTTTTCGCAATAGCGAATGATGCGATCGATGTCGCCCTGATGATACACTTGGGCTACCTGGCTGCCGTCGATGTCGTCCTTGGGGGTTGGGATATTGAAAACAGCGCAAAGCAGGCTGAGGGAGGTGTAATTTTTATAATCGCCAAATTTCCACAATTGCAGGGTGTCCATCAACTTATCTTTGACATCCCAGGGTTTCATGCCGGCAATGTCCAGCGCAGGAGGCAAAGGGAGACCATTGATCAGAGTCCGGCGGGCAATGTAGGGATAGTCGAACTCTTGACCATTGTGCGCGCAGAGTCTTTTTCCGGGGTGCGACATGAATTTGGTGAGCATGTCGTTGAACTGGGTCAGCAGTTTCTTTTCATTATCATCGTAAAATGATTTCACTCGGTAAAAACGTTCGCCCATTCGTTGAGTGATAACTCCGGCCGAAATGCAAATGATTTTTCCAAACTCAGCATAAATGCCGGCACGTTCATACACATCGCCTGGTCCTTGTTCTTCGGTTCGAAAATAGGTCGACTTTTTTTCCCAGAGTTTTTGGAAATCTTCATTCAATTCGCTGAAATCCGTTTGTTGAGGAGCCGTTTCAATGTCGATAAAAAGAATGTCTTCGAGGTTCAAATTGTTAAGCATGCCTATAAGTTTTGGAGTATGAAATTGGTAAAGATGCTAATGGCTACGGTGTTGTTCCCACCCTGAGGGATGATGATATCGGCAAAGCGCTTGGTGGGTTCAATAAATTGCAAATGGCTTGGACGGACTGTTTCTTCATAGCGTGAAAGCACTTCCTGAACATCGCGTCCGCGCTCAATAATGTCGCGCTGGATGACCCGCGAAAGGCGTAGGTCGGAATCGCAATCGACAAAAGCTTTGATGTCGAGCATGTCGCGCAAGGATGCATTGGACAGGACTAAAATGCCTTCCACAATTATAACAGATTTAGGTTCGATGGTTTGAGTTTGCTCCAGTCGGCTGCATGTCAGGTAGGAATATCGAGGTTCTTCAATGTTTTTTCCTGTTTTTAGTTCAGACAGGTGTTGGGTTAGCAGGCTAAATTCAATGGAGTCGGGATGGTCGAAATTAATTTCCTTGCGTTGCTCCATTGGAAGGTGGCTGTTATCCTTGTAATAGGAATCTTGTGAAATAACGGCGACTTCGTTTTGGGGTAGTTGTTCGATGATTTTTCGCACAACTGTGGTTTTTCCTGAACCTGTTCCTCCGGCGATACCAATGATAATCATTCGAGTTGAATTTTAGGTAAAGATAAACAAGCGAGACAGATTTCCGATATTCCTTATTTGATTTATGGTTGAGCGGTTGGAAAATATTAACTTCGCAGCCATAAGATAAACCCTTAATAAAAATTGTTGACTATGATTAATCACGTGGTTCTTTTTAAATTGAAAGGATATCCTAAAGCCGAAAAGGAAGCTGTATTGCTGAAAATAAAAGCGGCGCTGGAGGCACTCAAAGATAAAATAGAGCAGGTTCGGCACCTTGAAGTTGGCTTGAATTACGAGTTGGAGGCTAAATCGTATGATATGTGCCTGATTTCACATTTTGACTCGGTTGCTGACTTGGATATCTATCGGGTGCATCCGGAACACCTGAAAGTGGTGGAGCTGATAACGGAAGCTACCGTTGAGCGTTCTGCAGTTGATTTTGAATTTTAACCTGTCAACAAAATAAGAGAAATGAAAAATTTATATCCCTTGAAATTTACCCCTCAGTATTTAGATAAAATATGGGGTGGACAAAAAATAAAAACACAGCTGGGAAAAGATTTTGGCAAATTGCCTAATTGTGGTGAGAGCTGGGAGGTTTCAGGAGTGCAAGATCATGTGTCGGTTGTTGCTAATGGCTTTTTAGCAGGAAACACCTTGGAAGAGTTGATTGAGATTTATATGGGTGAGCTGGTTGGCGATCGTGTGTATGATAAATTTGGTGTGGAGTTTCCCCTGCTTGTCAAGTTTATTGATGCTAACGATGACTTGTCGGTTCAGGTTCATCCCGATGATCAACTATCAAAGAAGCGCCACCAGGCCTTTGGGAAAACTGAAATGTGGTATGTGCTGCAAGCTGATGAAGGCGCTAAGCTAAATCTGGGATTCAAAGAGGAGCTGAGCCGGGAGCAATACCTGGAGAAATTTGAAGCCGGTCAGCTGATGGATATTTTAAATTTTGAAGAAGTAAATGCCGGCGATATACTGTTTATGCCTGCAGGTAGGGTACATGCCATTGGGCGTGGCGTTTTGGTGGCCGAAATTCAGCAAACTTCCGATGTAACCTATCGTATTTACGATTACGACCGGAAAGACTCGGAAGGTAACTCCCGTGATCTGCATACGGACTTGGCTTTGGACGCCATTGATTTTTCGGTTCCTGATTCTTATAAAACAGCATACGAGCCCCAAAAGAATGAGCCAGTCGAAGTCGTTAAATGCGATTACTTTACAACGAATGTAATCGATTTGGATCAAAAGCTGGAATGCGACATTCATAAGCTCGATTCCTTTGTGTTGTATATTGGAGTGGAGGGGGCTTGTGATATTGAATTTCCGGGTGGAAAGGAAAGCTTGAAACAAGGAGAGACTATTTTGGTGCCTGCAGCACTGGAGCAGTATTTTATAAGCCCCCACGGAACAGGCGTAAAACTGCTGGAAGTTCACATTTAAACTTTCCGGATAAAAACGGAGTATTGAACGGTTGAGAATAAAAAAATGAATTTATGGAGGTAAAAAATGCCCGCTTTTTAATGAGTAATTCGGATGTGAAATTATGTCCGGAGCCCAACAAACCCGAATTCGCCTTTATTGGCCGGTCTAATGTGGGTAAATCCTCATTGATCAACATGCTTACTGGGCAGAAAAAACTGGCCAAGACTTCGTCACGACCCGGAAAAACCCAGTTGATTAACCATTTTATGATCAATGAGTCATGGTATCTGGTTGATCTCCCGGGTTATGGCTATGCGAAGGTGTCGAAGAAAAGCAAGGAGAAATTTCAAGCTTACATTGTTGATTATGTGTTGAAACGGGAAAATCTTTTTTGCCTGTTTGTATTAGTCGACTCCAGGCATGAAGTTCAAAAAATTGATCTCGAGTTCATCAATTGGCTTGGTGAAAAAGAAGTTCCCTTTGCGCTTATTTTCACCAAGGCCGACAAGTTGAGTAATACCAAATTAGCCAAGAGTATTGCCGACTATAAAGCCGAACTGCTGACACATTGGGAGGAATTGCCTCCTTTGTTTATAAGTTCATCCGAGAATGGAGCAGGGAAGAAAGAGATACTTGAATTTGTTGATCAGAGTATCTAAAAAAGAATGATCATTATTGTTTATCTGAGCTCTAGCTTGCTTGGTACTTGTCTTTATTGTCAATTTTAAATAACTTGCAAGTCGAGTGCTAAGGATATTTTAAAGATTTTTCTACCTTTGCGCGCATTCCCAAAGCTACGTAAATTAAAAGTGAAAAAATGTCTAAAAAGGCTCCTTTAAAGATTTTTACAGGTACAGCAACAAAGTATCTAACGACAGAGATTTGTAAGAGTGTTAATGTTGACCTGGGGAAATCTTCCTGTCCGGTTTTTGCCGATGGAGAGTTTGAACCCTGTTATGATGAAACCATTCGTGGGGCACACGTTTTCATCGTTCAATCCACATTCCCGACTGCCGACAATTTACTTGAATTGTTGTTGATGATAGATGCTGCTAAACGTGCATCTGCTTATAAAATTATTGCTTGTATTCCGTATTTCGGATATGCTCGCCAAGATCGTAAAGATAAACCAAGGGTATCCATTGGTGCTAAGCTAATGGCCGACTTGTTGTCTTCATCAGGTGTTGACCGGGTGATTACCATGGATCTACATGCCGATCAGATTCAGGGGTTTTTTAATGTTCCTGTTGACCATCTTTTCGCATCAGCGTTGTTTATTCCCTACATTCAAAACATGGGCTTGCGCGATATCGTTATTGCTTCTCCTGATGTGGGTGGTTCAAAACGTGCCAATAACTATGCCCGGATGCTAGGGACTGACATGGTTATCTGTCATAAGTCGCGCGAGAAGGCCAATGTTGTTGGTAGCATGACCTTGATTGGCGACGTACGTGATAAAGATGTGATTATTGTGGATGATATGATTGATACGGCTGGCACGATTGCCAAAGCAGCCGGCTTGATGATCAAGGAAGGAGCCAATTCGGTTCGTGCCTTTGCCGCACACGGGTTATTATCAGGACCCGCTTATGAGCGGATTGAAGAGTCGGCTTTGGAAGAAGTGTATTTCACGAACTCCATTCCACCGAAAAAAGAATCATCTAAAATTAAGTACATATCGGCTGCTGATGCCTTTGCGGAGACGATTCAGCGAGTGTATAAAAATGAGTCGATTAGTTCTTTATTCTATAAATAATTAATACTTTTGCACCGCTTTTTCCAACGGCATAAGTGTTATGTATGCTGTTTGCCCTTTTAACAAAAGGGAGGACTGAGTATCATAATTAACTAAAATTTTTAAAAATGAAATCAATTGAAATTAAAGGCCAACTAAGAGAAGGTCTTGGTAAAAAAGAATCAAAGAAGTTAAGAAATGAAGGAAAAGTTCCTTGCGTTTTGTACGGTGGTGATGCTCCAATTCACTTTGTTGCAGAAGAAGGCGATTTCCGTTCATTGATTTATACTCCTAATGTGTATTTGATCGACCTGGAAATTGACGGAACTGTTTACAAATCAATCATGCAAGATGTTCAGTTTCATCCGGTGAATGATCAGGTATTGCACGTTGATTTCTTGAAAACAGCAGAAGATAAGCCTGTTAAAGTTGAAGTTCCAATTAAAGTTGAAGGTTACGCTAAAGGAATGCGTTCCGGAGGTAAGCTGAAAACGAACTTGCGTCGTTTGCGAATTAAAGCATTGCCCAAAGATCTTCCTGATACGATCTCTATTGATATAACCAAGTTAGGTTTGGGTGATAGTTTTAAAGTTGGTCAGTTGGAATTGGATAACATCGAATTCCTGAATGGCAAATCAGTACCGGTTGTTTCTATCATCATTACTCGTGCGGCTCGTGCTGCTATGGGAGCTGCTGTGGCAGTTACTGATGATGAAGAAGAGACTGAAGAATCAGCTGAATAATAAAATTTTCGGAACGACTTTGTTTGTTGACTCAGACATCGTCGTTTCATCCGTATCATCAATAAATCAATGATTAAGCAATCTTACGGATGAAATATTTAATAGTAGGACTAGGAAATCCGGGGAGTGAATATGCACATACCCGGCATAACATAGGATTTAAAATATTGGACGCTCTTGCTGATGCGTCCAATATTGTTTTTAGCGATAGCCGTTATGGCTATGTCGCTGAATATAAATTCAAAGCCAGAACTTTTATTCTGTTGAAACCGACCACTTATATGAACTTGAGTGGGCGGGCCGTCAACTATTGGCTGCAAAAGGAGAAAATCCCTTTTGAAAATCTACTGGTGTTAACAGATGATTTGGCCTTGCCATTTGGCACGCTTCGTTTGCGGGCTAAAGGGGGCGATGCCGGACACAACGGCTTGAAAAGTATTCAGGAAGTGACCGGCCGAAGTGATTATGCGCGCCTTCGTTTTGGGATAGGTGATGAATTTCGCCCCGGGAAACAGGTCGACTATGTCTTGTCGGAGTGGTCAAAAGATGAAGATTTAGACCTTCCAGCGAAGATTGATACCTGCCTGGAGATCATCAAAAGCTTTGGCACCATTGGCACGGCTCGGACGATGAATCAATTCAACAAACGTAAGTGAGATGAGTGATCAGGTTCGCGTAGATAAATGGCTGTGGGCAGTTAGGGTGTTTAAAACACGCAGTATTGCCACCGAAGCGGTGAAAAAAGGGCGTGTCTCGATTGGTGATATGGCTGTTAAGCCTTCTCGGGTTATTAAAGTTGGCGATGTGGTGCATGTTCGGAAGTCTCCGGTAACTTATCGCTATAAAGTGTTGCAGCTGGCTGGTAAGCGAATGGGATCGAAATTGGTAAGCGATTACATGGAAGATGTGACCCCCAAGGAAGAACTCGAAATACTGGAAGTGCAAAAACAGATGGGCTGGTTTCAGCGTGAGCGCGGAACCGGAAGACCAACCAAAAAAGATCGCCGGGACTTGGATGATTTTTTTGAAACAGATTGATTATGCTGATAGCAAAAGAAAAACGAAGAACCAATATGGCCGAATATATTCTTTACCTCTGGCAGGTGGAGGATTTGTTGCGTGCCTTGAAATTTGACCTCGATCAAATCGGAAAAACATTGGTGGCCCGCTTTGATGTGGATGAAGATACTCGTTTGGAGATTTTCGATTGGTACCGCAATCTGGCCAGTATGATGGAAAAGGAGCGGGTAGCACAATCGGGACACTTGCAGTTTATTCTGAATTTGATTGATGATTTGAACCGGTTTCATCTGCAATTACTTCAGGCTGGAAAAGATCCGCAGTATGTTAGCTTATTTCAGTTGGCAAAGCCAGTCATTGATGAGTTTGAATCGAAGAATGTTGAAAAGGGCCAAAATGATATCCGCCTTGGATTTCAGGCGCTGTACAGTATTATGCTGCTGCGCTTACAGAAAAAGGAGATCAATCCTTCAACGCAGTCAGCTGTTGACCACATTAGTAAAATGATGGGCCATTTATCTGCCCGTTATCTTCAGTACGAAAAAGGCAAGTTCGAGCTTTAAAGAAATCGCTCGGCATCCTCTGGCTTGGGTAGCATGCAGCTACTTCGTCGTCCGAACCAGTGGAATCGGTTTGTTGCCATCCAGGTGTATAATTGATCGCGCCAGCTTTTTGGTAAAATCCGGACAACCGTAAGTACCTGAAAAAAACCTCCCAGGTGTTCTGCTATTTTTAAAATGGCTTCCGAGTGCGTATAAAATTGCTCACCTTCTACTAAAAGTATGGAATCAATATCGGCGGTGATGTCTAGTTGCTTCTTTACCTTTCTGCCAGTTTCTCCATCCAATGCGCTAAAAAGAAAATGTTTCCTGCGGTCGTACTTTAGAATAAACTGAACCGAGCGGCTGCACAGATTGCAATAGCCATCAAACAGAATTAGACTTTTATCCGCAGGTATATTTAGCATTATTTGTTATTCCTGAAGTCGTTTATCAAGCCTTCGGAAAGCCAGTTGGCTAGAGCTTGTCGGTTGTTGTCGTGAATAAAACGTTGTTGGTCGCGGTGATGGTTGATATTTCCCAGTTCAATGAAAACTGCTGGAGGATAGCTGTATTTCAGCACATACAGGTTGCGATCCGATACGGTTCCGTGATAGCCCCGGTTGGGTTGGTGTGTATCGTATTTTTTCTTGAATGTTTGCTGCAGGTTGTTCGCTAGTCTTTTGCCGGTTTTGCTGCGGTGATCATGGTAAAAGAATACATCAATATTTTCACCTTTACTCCGCGAATCAACATGCACAATGATCATCCGTTGGAAGCTGCCTTTGTGTTTGAGGTAGAGTTTATTGACGGCGTCTTTGCGCTGGCGTAGTCGTTTGATTTGGCTGCGTGGAATGGTTTGTTTCGGATAACAGGTTTCATCCTTATCAGCTTTGAGGTAGCTGTCATCTCGAATGCCATCATTTTCATCACGGGTAATCATATAAACCAAGGCGCCGCGCTCAATCAATGTTCGGCCCAGCCTGAGGGTTACGTCGTAGGCATATTCATCTTCGCATAAGGTGTGATTGCCGTAACGTCCAACGGCGCCCGGATCAGGTCCGCCATGCCCACTGACTAGGTAGTAAATGGCTCCCTGAAGAGAATTATCGATGGACTTGACTCGTTCGTAGCTTTTGCCAAAAATGGGGTAGATCGTTCCTCCTGCTGATACACTCTCTGGTTTTTCCCCTTCGAGCGGTAGTAGGTAGCTTCGACCCACATATAAGCTGTTATTGGTGCCAAGTTTGTTTTTGTTGAGTTCGATAAATGCTTTGAAATGTTCCGAAGGCGATAAGCCATGCCTTTTCAATAAGCTGTAGATCCCATCGCCATTTTTTGCAATCGTTGTTGGATAATCCTGAGCATGTGAAATGCTTGTCAAAAAGAGGATCAGGAAAAGCGAATAAAAAAGTTTATGAAAAAGGCTTAAAAAAAAGCCTGAATTTATGTGCTTCATTGAGTTAAAATCTGTTTTTATAAGAACGAAATGTTAAGTTTAATGTTTAAAATAGGAACTGAAAACTTAAATTTGAATAAATCTATTTTTTATTTCTGAAATATAAAACGAATGCGCTATACATTTATCCTCATTCTTTTGTTGATAATCTCTTTTTCATGCAGAACGTCGCTGGAAATAAGCAGTGTAGAGAGGAGTAATATTTCAAATAGTTCCGCTCTTTCAACTATTGATTCTGTCATTGTAGCTCTGGTATTACCTTATAAGGACGAGCTGGAGGAAGACATGCTAAAAGTGATTGCTATCTCCAATGAAGAATTATCAAAAGCAAAGCCGGAAAGTAAGCTGACTAACTTAATTGCTGATTATTTACTTCAGGCGGGTAGAGATTATTGCCGGCTGGGAAATCCGGGGGTCACACCTGACATGGCTTTTGTTAACTACGGAGGGCTACGCGTGTCGTTGCCACGAGGCGAAATTACGGTTGGTAATGTTTTTGAACTCATGCCTTTTGAAAACGAGATGGTCTTATTAAAATTGTCAGGAGCGACCATGAAGCAGTTTATGCAGCAGGTGGCTGCACGAGGAGGCGATGGAGTGGCCGGTATTCGGCTAGGAATCAAAAATGATAAGATCAGTCAATTGCAGGTTGATGGTGTGTTGTTTGACTCGAAGCGGGATTATTGGATTGTAACCAATGATTATATTGCTGAAGGTGGTGATGCGATGGAGATGCTGCTTAGTAGAAAGGAATCAATTTCCACCGGAATAAAGCTTCGGGATTTAATCATTGACCGTTTCAAGACAGAACACGAGGCAGGAAGAAGAATTAACGTAGCTTTAGATGGGAGGATTTATTATGAGTAGTCGAAGGAAATTTATACGAGATTTGGTTGGTGCTTCTGCGGGTTTGGGGATGATCAACTTGCCAGCAGACTTACTGGCTAAACAGGATTTGGTGAGTTTGAGTGTGCTGCACACCAACGATATTCATTGCCATATTGACCCGTTTCCGGAAGATCATTCCGTTTACCAGGGACGTGGGGGATTGGCTCGTCTTTCTGGATTAATAAACCAAATCAGGCAAACGGAGAAAAATGTTTTGTTGTTCGATGCTGGTGATATGTTCCAAGGGACGCCTTATTTTAATTATTATAAGGGAGAGTTAATTTTAAAGCTAATGTCTGAAATGGGCTATGATGCCGGAACTCTCGGAAATCATGAGTTTGACAATGGGCTGGAAGGAATTCAAAATGTGATTGATTTTGCTGATTTTCCGTTGGTTTGCAGTAATTACAATTTTTCGAATACACGCTTGCTCGATACTTTTCCTGATTATACAATATATCGGAAGAGTGGGATTAAGGTGGGGGTTTATGGCCTTGGCATTGAGTTGGATGGTCTTGTTAGTGAGCAGAACTATATGGAAACAGTGTATCTCGATCCTGTTAAAATAGCCCTTGAAAAAGAAGCATTCCTGAATAATGAGAAAGGATGTGACCTTGTCATTTGTCTTTCGCACCTCGGGCTAAAAATGCGAGACGCGAAAATTTCAGATACTTTACTGGCCGCGCAGACTCATCATACCAATTTGATTATTGGTGGCCATACCCACAGCTTTTTAGATTCACCCTTAGGACTGAAAAATGCAGATGGAAAACAGATCATTGTGAATCAGGCCGGGTGGGGCGGAATGGTTCTGGGGCGGATTGATTTTATCTTTGATCAGAATAAGAAGGAAGAGCCCCAGATACTCTCACAAAATATACCCACACATTCATGAGAGGATACCAAGCTGCGTTTCTGGCTATTTTGAGCGGTGCCTTGTTGAGTTTACCTTGGCTCGACTTGCTTCCTGGCTGGACTTTGCTAGGTGCCATGGTACCTTTGTTATTTGTTGAAAAGAAGCTATCGGCAGACGAGTGGCAGTTTGCTTATATCGATTTTTTGGGCTACGCCTTTCTGAGTTTTCTGGTTTGGAATCTTTTAAGCTGCTGGTGGATTGCCTATGCAGTCCCCGTTGGAATGGTGTTGATCGTTACTCTTAATGCATTGCTGATGGCCCTTGTCTGGTGGCTTTTTCATCAGGTGAAACGGACTTTCAATACCAATATGGGGTATATTGCCTTAGTTGTGTTTTGGCTGGCTTTCGAATACCTTCACTTTAACTGGGATATGGAGTGGCCTTGGCTCACGCTGGGCAATGGCTTGGCTAACCAGGTGAAGTTCATTCAATGGTACGAATTTACGGGCGTACTGGGAGGTTCTCTTTGGATTTTAACAGCCAACCTGATTTTATTTCAAGTTTTAGACAGTGCTTTTCGAGTGCTTCGGTTGAGATCTGCCGCTTATGCCATTCTATTTCTTTTGGTGGTTCTTGTCCCGATGATCTTGTCCAGTCAGCGTTATCAAAATTACAACGAAGACGGACCGGCTTACGAGGTGATCGTTCTTCAGCCTAATATTGATCCGTACAACGAAAAATTTGAATCCGGAACAGCGAATGATCAGTTAAAAACGTTGCTGAGATTAACAGACTCGCTGGTTACTTCGAACACCGAGTTTATTATCGGCCCGGAAACAGCACTGCAGCCTTTGCTTGAAGATGATTCGCCTGTTCTGAATTCACAGCTTGGCCCTTTTTATCAGCGGGTATCCAATTATCCAAACTTAAACATTGTTCTAGGAGCGTCCACACGCAGGAATTTTCAGCAAGGAGAAGTTCGTTCAGAAACGGCTCGAAGGGATCAGAACCAAATGCCGTATTATGATCTTTATAATTCGGCCTTGCTTATCAATGATGCTCCGGAGGTTCAGATCTACCATAAAAGTAAACTGGTGAGTGGAACTGAGAAAATGCCTTTCAGTAGGTACTTTTCCTTTGTCGAGAAATACCTGGTTGATTTGGGGGGAACAACCGGAAGTCTTGGAACGAAGCAAGAAAACACTACTTTCAACAGCACAGCCGGCATAAGTGTTGCTCCGCTAATTTGTTTCGAATCTGTTTTTGGGCAATACCTTGGAGAATCGATTCAGCAGGGAGCTGAACTTATTTTTATTCTAACCAATGACGGCTGGTGGAAAGGAGGGGCTGGTTATCGACAGCATTTGTCATATGCCCGATTACGAGCAATTGAAACTCGGCGAAGCATTGCCCGGTCGGCTAATACCGGTGTTTCGGCATTCATTAATCAGCGTGGCGATATTGTGCAATCAACTCGCTGGTGGACAGCTACGGCCATTAAAGGCTACCTGAACACGAATTTAGAGATTACATTTTATGTGAAATATGGTGATTTTCTGGGGCGGGTAAGTGCTTTTGTGTCAGTTTTGTTCGCGCTTTCTCTTTTGGTTCGAAAGCAAATCAAAAAAACCTACTGAAAGGCAAAAAAAATCCGCATTAATTCGTTTGTGTAAAATCCCTAATCAAAAGGATTTGAGTGCCTGGTCGATCAGACTTCCACCGGTAGTAAACTACTCACCCCGAATACTCGAGGCTACAAGGCCTGTCTTTACGTCCAAAAGCTTTCTCGGTTCACTATAAACTGTTGAATTTACCAAATATGAACTAATGCGGACAATATCTTTGTTTAAGAACGTTTTCTTGCCTCAAATATAGTTTGCGATGGCAGACTTTGCAAGCAAAATAGTTGATTTAATAACATCTTGGAATTATCTCGTTGATTCATAATGCGATTGAAAGACGAGTTTCTTTGACGCTTAACTTTCCTGTTTTTTATACGTACAAATATTAATGAAATCCCCTGTAATTGCTGTTTTCACTAGCAATGAGTGAGTTCTGTTTCGGAGCGTAAAAATCATTGATTTTTTTTTTGTGAATTGTTTTGCGAAAGCAAAAAGTAGTTCTATATTTGCACGCACATTCGAACAGGGAATAACCCTAGAGAGTGACAGTTCTAAAGAGAATTAAGGAGATTAAAAATTTAGTCACGATATTTCAGGAGAGATGGGTGAGTGGCTGAAACCACCGGTTTGCTAAACCGGCGTACGGGTCAAACCGTACCGGGGGTTCGAATCCCCCTCTCTCCGCATAAAATATTTCGGGATGTAGCGCAGTCCGGTTAGCGCACCTGCTTTGGGAGCAGGGGGTCCCAGGTTCGAATCCTGGTATCCCGACACTAGTAAGGGTTAAGTTGTTTAAAAGCAGCTTAACCCTTTTTTTGTGTTCTGACAATTTCAAAATCTATTATATCTTTACTGTTCAGCGAACGATACTTCTTATGTCTGAACTAACAAATAAACTTTAACCTGATGAATAAAACGATTACAAAAGTTTTCTCATTGCTGATTCTTGCAGGGGCGGTAATGTCTTGTATAGCCGGTAAGCCCAAAGAGGCTGAGCATAAAAAGCCAAATGTTGTTTTTATTTTTGCCGATGACCAGAGCTTTAATATGATCCATGCATTGGGCAACCAAGAGCTTATCACTCCAAATCTCGACAGATTGGTTGATGCAGGAGTGACTTTTACTCATTCATACAATATGGGGGCTTGGAATGGAGCGGTATGTTTGGCAAGTCGGGCCATGTTGAATACAGGGCGTTCTGTTTGGAGAGCTCAAAAAGCGGTAGGTGATCCACAAGGTCTGCAAAGCGAAGGCAGTACCTGGGCGCAATTGATGGAAAGTGCTGGTTATGAAACTTACATGACTGGCAAGTGGCATGTGTCGGTTCCGGCTGACAGTATTTTTCAGGTCACTAATCATATTCGTCCGGGCATGCCCAATCAAACTCCTGAAGGTTACAATCGGCCGTTAAGCGAAAATGATGATACCTGGAAGCCATGGGATACTAAATTTGGAGGTTACTGGAAAGGCGGAAAGCATTGGAGTGAAATAGTTGCCGATGATGCGGAGCAGTTTATTGCTCAAAGCAGCAATAGCGCCAATCCGTTTTTTATGTACCTGGCTTTTAATGCGCCACACGACCCGCGTCAATCGCCCAAAGAATTTGTCGATATGTACCCATTGGAAAATGTTGCTGTACCTGAGAATTTTCTTCCTGAATATCCTTACAAAGAGGAGATGGGCGCTGGTAAAGGTTTGCGGGATGAGCAATTGGCTCCATTTCCCAGAACCGAATACTCCATTAAAGTAAATCGACAGGAGTATAATGCAATCACCACCCACATGGATGCACAGATTGGACGCATACTGACTGCCTTAGAGAAAAGCGGGCAATTAGATAATACCTATATTTTCTTTTCGGCCGATCATGGTTTAGCAGTTGGCAGTCACGGATTAGTCGGGAAACAAAATATGTACGATCACAGTGTGAGAGTTCCGTTGATGGTTGTAGGACCTGGAATTCCAGAAAATAGTAAAGTTGATGCTGATGTTTACTTACAGGACATCATGGCTTCTGCTATTGAGCTGGCCGGAGTTGAAAAACCGGAATATGTTGAATTCAATAGTTTAATGGGGCTTGCGTTTGGTCAGGAAACAGAAAGTGCTTACCCTGAAATTTATGGATGCTACACCAAAAAGCAGCGGATGATTCGCGATGATGGATTTAAATTAATTGTCTATCCTGAGGCTGAAGTGATGCGATTATATGATGTGAAGAATGATCCACTGGAAATGAATGATATTGCCAATCGTCCAGAGAATAGGGATACGGTCACGCGATTGTTTGGCAAGTTGGTCAAGCTGCAGGAAAAGATGGGAGATGAGCTCGATTTGGTTTCAGTTTTTGGCGAAACAGGTGTAAGTGAATTATAACTTCTGTTGCGTGGCGAATAGGTCTGGCTCGTTTGTGTACTACGTTAACCTGGCGTTTTAACCAGAGTGGACAGACGATATAGTCTATTGCCTTTCTTTTGAATCAAATCAACAATGGCATAATTTATTTTCATTCTTATAAATTAATCCTGCATATTTACGACCTTTCATTTGTTTACAGAAACCAATATGAAACAACCAGTTCCAAGAATATTATTGTATTTAGTGCTCATTTTCTTTACTGCCTGTGTTAGTAAGCCGTCAGGTGATGAAACACAGGTATCCGAAGATAATTACTCCGGTTCCGCTAGTTGTATCGAATGTCACGAGCGGTTTTATAAACTGTGGGCTCCTTCGTATCATGGGAAAGCGATGCAGCCCATTACCTCTGAGTTTATTCAAACGGAGGTCATGCTTGATCAGCCGGCAATTGCCATGGAGGGTGCATCTTATTTGGCGATCAAGAAAGATACCAGCTTGTATATTCGTGAGATAAAAAATGGGGAGACCCAAGATTACGAAGTACTGTGGGCTTTAGGCGGAAAAAATGTTTACTATTTCCTCACCCCTTGGGAAGGAGGTCGACTGCAGACACTGCCGCTAGCTTATGATGTCAATACAAAACAGTGGTATAACAATCCCGAATCCGCGATTCGGCATTTCCCGAATACTAGCGGGGCCGAGATGGAAGATGAAGCCCTGAGTTGGAGGGATCGGCAATATACGTTCAATACCTCGTGTTATGCTTGTCATGTCAGTCAGTTAGAAAATAATTTCGATCTGGCAACCAATACCTATGAGACTCATTGGAAGGAAGCTGGAATTAACTGTGAAACTTGTCATGGACCGAGTGGTGAGCATGTTCGGGTATGTCGTGAAGCTGGAGAAGGGAATGTTCCCAGTGACCTAAAGATTATCGTCACCTCAACATTTACACCAGAACAGCATAATGCCAGTTGCGCGCCTTGTCATGCTAAAATGAGGCCGATAACATCATCTTATATGCCTGGCGATCGATATTTTGACAATTATGATTTAATTACTTTGGAGAATACAGACTTCTATCCGGATGGACGTGACTTGGGGGAAAACTATACGATGACCGGATGGCATATGAATAGCTGTCAGCAGGAAAGTGAAATGCATTGCGTTACCTGTCATACTTCTTCCGGTAGGTATCGGTTTAAAAGTGATGATTTGGTTGAGGCCAATAAAGCTTGCACAAGCTGCCATGAGGAGAAAACCGACGGTTATGAACAGCATACGCATCACCCGATCAATAAAAATAGCCCCAAATGTATTGACTGCCATATGCCCAGAACTCGTTTTGGGAATATGGTTCGATCCGATCATTCTTTCCGTCCTCCTATGCCTGCAGCCAGTCTGGAGTTTGGCTCGCCCAATGCCTGCACTATTTGCCACAGCGATAAAACGGATCAGTGGGCCAATAGAAAAGTAAGTCAGTGGAAAGATCGCGACTATCAAAAGGAGACCTTATTTATTGGAGGGCTGATTGCAGATGCCCGTCAAGGCAACTGGAAGCAGTTGGATGCAATGTTGGATGGAATTCGCACGAATAAATATGGAGAAATATTTACTACTTCGCTGATTCGTCTGCTTTCTACTTGTGATAATCAGAAGAAATGGCCGATTTTGATTGACGCAGTGCATGTCGAATCTCCACTCGTGCGAAGTGCTGCTGCATATGGTTTATTGGGCAATACTAGCGATGAAGCTAAGAAAGTCCTTTTTCAGGCGGCAAAAGATGACTATCGTTTGGTGCGCTTAGCGGCGGCCCAGTCGCTTGCAGTTCTCAATCAGCAGGAATATACGGCAGAGCAGTTGGCTCTTTTCCGGCAAGTTAATAATGAATATGAAGAATCATTGGTTACGCGGCCCGATGACTGGAGTTCGTATTATAATTTGGGTAACCACTACCAAAATATGGGCAACTTTGATGATGCTCTGGGAGCTTACGAAAACTCACTGAAAATCTATCCTGAAGCAATTTTGCCCTTGGTGAATAGCAGTTTTTTATATTCGGTGTCCGGCAATCAGCAAAAAGCAGCCACTCGCCTGGAGCAGGCGCTGGTTGCTGAGCCCAGAAATGAGGCGGCCAATCTGAACTATGGACTTTTAATGGCTGAAATGAACCGCATGGCAGAGGCCGAAACAGCTTTGCGCACAGTGCTTGAGGTGAATGAGGAAAATACAACAGCTGCTTATAATCTGAGTGTTATCGTGTCGAGACGTGATCTCGATGAAGCTTGTCGTTTAAGTAAACAAGCGATGGATGCTTCTCCCGAAGACCCCAAGCTCTCCTATACGCATGCTTATTTTCTAAACCAGAACAAGCAGCGGAAGAAGGCGGTTGAGCTGCTTGAAAAAACAATCAAGGCTTTCCCCGATCATTTATCATCCGTTTTTCTGTTAGGCAATATTTATCTTGAAGGTGGGAATAAAGGGAAAGTCATTGACTTATATGTCAACGCAAGCAGACATTTGCAGAATAATCCGCAGGCACAATACCAGCTTCAAAATGAAATTGAGCGAGTAAAAGCCTTATAAATTGTCGAATCACATTTACAGTTGGACGAATATGGAAGAAGAAGTTATGGTAGCCGAAGTTGTAAAAGAGCAAAACAACTTGTGTTATATCCAGCTGGTACCGGAAGTCGGAGAGACGATTTCGCAGTTTTGCCAGCGACTCGCCAATTTGCTGGAGAAATTAGCCTGCAGGATCATCAAAGCAACTTGTTTTGGATCTCTGACTTCCAGAGAAGCTTTCGAAATCGAATTAGCTATTTCGATAAAAGGCAGATTCCCGTTAACCTGGATCGAAGGGCAAGACTGTACGGGTGCGTTCATGAATGGCATCCAGATTTGGGCTACCAGAGGTGAGTTTACTTGCAGTGAAACAAGGTTTAATGCTACGGCTTCTTGTTTTGAGGATGAGCAGGGAAGTTATTTGTTTATTGGAGACATCTTGTCTGAATTGGCCGGAAAGCCAGAAGAAGCCTATGGTCACCTGCTTCAAGAGCTGGATCTTTATTTAAACGAGAATGGTTTTGTTTTTACCGACATTATCCGAACGTGGTATTATCTGGATGATATTTTGGGTTGGTATGATGAATTCAACCGGGTTCGAACCGACTTTTTCAACCAAAAAGACGTGTTTGAAAATCTCGTTCCGGCGAGTACCGGGGTGAGTGGGAGAAATAAAAAGGGCACAGCTGTTACAATGGAGTTACTGGCATTCAAGCCCAAGCAAAAGGTTGCCAGTATTGAGCAAGTGCAGTCTCCCTTGCAAAACGAAGCTGGAGAGTATGGCAGTTCATTTAGCCGTGCCGTGAAAATAAGTTCCAGTGCTTGTCAATGGATGAGTATTTCAGGAACCGCCAGCATCCTGCCATCGGGTGATACGGCGAATATTGGCGATGCACAGAAGCAAATAGCACACAGCTTCGAGGTCATTGAGCAAATTGTAAAGCAAGAGGGTTATTCTTTTGATGATGTTATCCGGGCGACGGCCTATTTGAAAGATCAGAGCAGTTACGGTTTGCTCCAATCATTTCTGGATGAAAATCCGGAATATAAGTTTCCTCTGGTGATTACTCAAAACACCATTTGTAGGGGTGATTTGCTTTTTGAAGTGGAAATGGATCTGATGAAATAATTGGGGGAGAGGTATGGCTTTTACTGGCAGGTATATAAGGTGTTGCTGATAGATTAGACTCAGAACTTCTATTGGGCTATCTTTTTAGTAATTTATTTTCTGTATCTGCATAGAAGATAACTTGTTGCATGTTTATGTAGCACTTGGATGTCTTATGTTTGTTTGCACGGGAAGTTGTTGGTTGAAATGTATTACCGGTTTTGAGCGGAATCAGCGACACACAAAGACGATATAAAAGAGCATTTTAGCCTACAGTTATGAAATTTTAGCATAAGTGTTTTTTATGCATAGTAAGTATAAATGGAGCTCTTCTTTGTTATAATTCAACTTAACGTGTTGATTTTTATTTAAAGTAAATCTCTGGATGCAATGTTAATTTTTTCTGGCCTTTTGATAAGTAATGAAGAGGCAGATGTCGAAAGATGAATTTTATTTGGTATTATTGGGAGGGGAAGTTTTACACTAAAGAAAAAATAAAATTAAGGAATTTGGCCGTGAGCAGAGAAAATATAGATCTAAATACAGAGAAAACCATTGTCATTGTCGAAGATAATGACTTGCTTAGTAAAGTTCTGGAATACCGAATGAAAAAAGATGGTTTTCGTGTCGAGGTTTTTAATAATGGAGAGGAGGCGATTGAGTTTTTAACTTCTAATTCTTTTGACTTGCTGATAACGGATTTGTATATGCCGTTTATGAATGGAAGCGAATTAATTCAATACGTACGAGATAAAATATCAGCCAATGTGCCAATCATGGCTATTTCTGCAACTCATGAAGAGGATGTGATTGCAAATATTTTCAATATTGGAGCCAACGATTTTATTGTGAAGCCTTTTAGGGCCGGAGAGTTAAGTGTTCGTATTAAACGGTTAGTTGGATAATAGCGATTCGCGTTTTTTTAAGGGACTGGAAAAACAAGAATATTAAACAGCTAGATTTATTACGATGAGGAAGTTGAGGCGTTTTTACATGGGGGGAAGACTCTGGATTGTTGTTCTTTTTTTATTTTTTAGTTGGGGGCAAATTCAAGAAAGTCAGGCCGCGAGTGGATTTTCGAAAACGAAAAGTGCTTTAAGCGGATATCCGTTGTACAAGATTCAGTTACCTGCTGAAAAACTAAATTACACTTTCCCTAAAAACGTATTGGGTGCCATTTGTTTGTGGCAAGACACGGAGCAACACAGCCAGCCAGGTGTTGGATTATTTGGTTCCGTTAAAAGTTTTGGGGACTATTTGTGGACTCCGGTTAGCTACTTCCTTTCTTTGATTAAGAAAATTTCATTGGGCTACCGATTACTTTTCTATTTAGCCCTATTGACCTTGTTTTTCCTGTTTAACATTGCTTCGGTTGTAATTGTTACGGTTATTTCAAATTGGATTTTTAACCGGAAAGAGAACTATTATGGAAGCAAGCGTAAGGAAATAATTGGAATTGTTTCTCCTTACTTTTACGATGAGTTGGATCAAGAGGAAGAAGCTGAACTTATAGGACAACTGAGGCAATACAAATTATTAAAGGATAAGCAGATTGTTATTGATGTGCTGATTGAGGGAAAACGAAATTTTATTGGAGAAAGTTCGGACAAGATAAAAGAGTTATACGAAATACTTCAACTTCATAAAGTTTCTTTGCGCAAGATTCGGTTCGGGAACTGGTATCGACGTTCTATTGGCTTGCGTGAGCTCGCTTTTCTGGGGCGAAAAGGATTTAAAAATGCAATCAAAAAATACATCAACGATAATCACCAGTATGTTCGAACGGAAGCTATTCTTTCCTACATGTTGCTGGATGAAAAGAACCCTTTCGGCTTCTTGATGGAGTTGAAATATTCTTTTGTTCGCTGGGACTCCTTAAGCATTTATTATACCATGTACTTTAATGGTATTGAACCACCCTCCTTGGTGCCTATGTTGAAACATCCGGACCATCAGGTGCGCTTGTTTTTGCTGAGAATGATATCGAACTATAATCAGTTGGATGCAGTGAAGGAAGTCACCAAATGTTTGTTGGATGAAAATCCGGAGATCAGGCAAGAGGCAGTTATAACTTTAAGGTCGTTGGAGTATTTCCAAATTAAGGCTTTGATGAAGAAACGATATGCAGAGGAATCTGAACCAGTCAAGATGGAGATTCTTCGATCGATGAAGCACTTTATCGAAGATTACGATATTTCATTCCTGGAGGAACGTGTGCGCAAAGGTTCCTTTGGAGAGGTCTTTGAAGCGGTTCGAATTCTTTATCGGTATTCGAACTACGGCGAACGAAAACTGTGGGGACTTAATGAAGAACTGAAAGGAAAGATTGAAGTTTTCATCAAACATGTCGCTGAACCTAGAAACAAATATGTAGCATGATTGAATTAATTCTGGTCGTTTTTGAATATATCTTTCTTCTATACGCCATTCTGATCGTTGTTCATTACTTGGTTTTAGCAATCATTGCCTTGTTCGAGCTGCGAAAAGTGGTGCGCGAGAATGAGTTAGCTCAATACAAATCATTGATGATTTATGAACGAGTGCCTTTGGTTTCTATCGTTGCTCCGGCATTCAATGAAGAAAGGACAATTGTAGAGAATATAAATGGCTTGTTGCACTTGCGTTATTCGAAATACGAAATAATTGTGGTCAATGATGGCAGCACTGATGAAACGCTGCAGACAGCCATTGATGCTTTTGAACTCGTGAAGGTTGATTTCGCCTTGGATTCCGTGCTCGATTATAAAACCATCAGAGGCATTTACCGGTCAAATTTAGAGGCTTACGCTAACTTAATCATTGTTGATAAAGAAAACGGCGGGAAGTCGGACGCGCTAAATGCAGGAATCAGTATTGCCAAAGGCCAGTATTTTATGACCATCGATGTCGATACGATCATTGATCCCTATGTTATTCAGTACCTGATCAAGCCCTTTTTTGAATATTCTGATTCGAAGGTCATTGCAACCGGTGGAACGATTCGGGTGGCCAATTCTTGTGAATTTCGAAAGGGACATTTATTGAATGTCAATATTCCTAAAAACTTTCTGGCTCGTTTCCAGGTGCTGGAATACAATCGAGCGTTTCTGCTTTCGCGTTTGGCGTGGAAAAAATTGAATGGGATGGTTCTCATCTCCGGGGCTTTGGGCATGTTTGATCGCAAACTGGTTTTGAAATGTGGCGGATATAGCACCAAAACAGTTGGTGAAGATATGGAGCTGATTCTGCGGATGCGAAGGTACATGTATGATCGGGAGGAAAGGCACAAGGTGATATTGGTTCCGCATCCAATGAGCTGGACGGAAGTGCCGGAAGACTGGCGGGTTTTTGGAAGGCAACGTTCCCGCTGGACACGAGGCTTAATTGATTGTATGATTACCCATCGTAAAATGTGGTTCAATCCTCGTTACAAGATTGTTGGCCTCTTTAGCATGCCTACAGTTATTCTTTATGAATGGTTTGCCCCAGTGATCCAGATGCTTGGTATGGTTTACTTTACCTATCTGGTAATCATTGATCATGTTAATTGGCCTTTCTTTTTGGTGCTATTACTTTTCGTTTACCTCTTCGGGATTGCTTTTTCTACCTGGGCTTTAATATGTGATCATTTTGCTTATCATCAATATAAAAGCACAAAGCATATCGTTCGGCTGTTGGTTATTGCATGGATCGAAGCATTCACTTTTAACCTTGTAAACAGCTTCTTTTCGTTAAAAGGAAATTTTGAATATTTCTTTAAAAAGAACAGAAGTGATTGGGGAACAATGTCGCGCACTGGCTTTGTAACGATTAAAAAACCTTAGACGATTACCAATAAGTTGCTATCGCTAGATGTGAGATAAGATATTAAAAATCAAGTTTGAATATTAATAAAGAGAAGGATGAGATCAGAAGGACGAAAAAACAATCATATTGGAGATGCTGTTAGCCTGTTTGGAGGATACCTTGTTGTCTTCCTAAGCTTGATGTTTTTGCTGCGGATTTTTGAGTTCCTCAGCAGCCCGGTTTCCCAGCTCCTCGCCAACGGAGAGTCGTGGAGCTATTGTTTCAGCGTTCTTTATTCTGATTTGGTGTATGTGCTTTTTATAAGCCCTATATTTTTCGGACTATTCATGCTTTGTTGCTGGGTGTTTCCCAGACTTGCCAAGTCGCTTGCCGTGATGTTGCTCAGTTTGCTTGTGTTAACTCACGGCTTGTTAATTCAGTATTTCACAACAGCATTAAACCCACTTGGAGCCGACCTGTTTCATTATTCTTTTCAAGAAATAAGACAAACAGCTGGAGCTGCAATAACTGCTCCGGTATTTTTTGGCTTGGCGTTTGGCCTGGCGATGATTGTATTGTTGTTCGTGTTTGCGCCTAAGTATGTAAAATTACCAGGAAAGATGGTTGCTGGTTTTTTGGCTTTTAGTGTTGTTAGCTTCTTTTTTGTTGGAATTGCACCAGCCACACCCAAAAACGATTTTGGCTCAGAGTATCTAAATAAATCGACTGAAAATAAATCAGCTTTCTTTTATAGCGAGGCTTACTACTATTTCTCCGGTCGGGAGCAAAATCAAAACCTCCCTTTGTTTGCGGACTATTATTTAGGCTACGATGGCAAATCGAATGGTAAAGGGGCCACTGAGTTTATTTATCCCGATGCCGATAATTTTCCTTTTCTTCATCACGATAACAGTGTTAATGTGTTCTCTTCTTTTCTGAAAAAGACGGATGTTCCACCGGATATTGTCGTGATTGTGGTTGAAGGACTAGGACGTGCATTTAGTAATAAAAATGCTTATATGGGGAGTTTCACGCCTTTCCTGGACAGCCTGTCTACCCACAGTTTGTATTGGGAAAACTGCCTGAGTACGAGCGGACGGACCTTTTCGGTGCTGCCTTCTTTATTGGCTTCTTTGCCTTTTGGAGAACACGGTTTCGCCGAAATGGGGGAGGCCATGCCCCCGCACCAAAGTTTGATCAAGTTGTTGCGGCACAATGGCTATCATTCGCGGTTTATGTATGCGGGCGATTCCCAGTTCGATCAGATGAAATTATTTATGCAGAAGCAGGGATGTGATGAAATTATTGATAAGTCAAACTTTGGCAGTGCGTATGAGTTATTGCCGGGGAATGCCTCAGGCTTTTCCTGGGGATATGGCGATTTTGAATTATATCGACGTTTTTTTCATGCACTGGATCAAAGGTCAAACACAGGCCCAAGTGTGAATGTCTTATTGACGGTTGCAACCCATAGCCCCTTTCTGGTAAATAATCAAGCACATTATGAAGAGCAATTCCGTCAGCTTTTACCTAGCCTCGAACTTGAAGAGCGTATGGAGATGGTTTGTCGTAACTATCAGCAGCAGCTCGAAACCGTTTTGTACATGGATGACGCTTTGAGGAGCTTTTTTGACGCCTATCGTCAGCGTGAATCTTTCGAAAATACACTTTTCATTATTACTGGCGATCACCGTATGCCCGATATTCCGATGTCAACAAAAATTGACCGTTATCATGTGCCTTTGATTGTGTATTCTCCATTGATTGAGCGTCCCACAAAGTTTTCATCGGTCGTTTCGCACCTTGATGTAACACCGAGTTTGACTGCCTTCCTTGAAAAGGAGTTTGAGCTTTCGATGTCTGAGCTTACTTGTTGGATGGGCGCAGGCTTGGATTCCACACTCACTTTTTCGAACCCAAATACCTACCCGCTGATGCAAACAAAAACATCAATAAGCGATATTGTATCCGGTGAATATTTCCTGAACTCTGGGAAATTATACCGGCTTGGCCCTGATATGGCCTTAGTGGAGGAAGACGATCCGGAACTGGGCGATCGTTTGAGTTTGGATTTGCTGAGGTTTAAGAATAAAAACGCACAGTTTGTTCAGGAACAAAAACTGTATCCTGATTCTATTATTTCAAGATATTAATTGCCGTGAATAAGTTTGATAAAGCCGCAATAAACGTTTAAGAATGACAAGAATAATCACCATAATCATTACGCTCTTTTTAGTTGTCTTGCAGGGAGCAAGTCAAAAAGTTCATGCACAAACGGACTATACTTCTGATGAGTTGTTTCAGCTGGCTCGGCAGGCCGCCTTTGATGACGATGATTATCCCAAAGCCATCAGCCTGTCGAAGCAGGCGCTTGAAATAAGCCCGGATTACAGCGACATTCGTATTTTTTTAGGACGAATTTATACTTGGACTGACCGCGTGGAAGAAGCCCGCGAAGCTTTGAATTATGTTTTGGAGCGGTATCCGGGCTACGAGGATGCTTCCATGGCGATTACCGACCTTGAGTATTGGAATGACAATAATCAAAAGGCTTTGGAGTATTGCAACAGTGGATTGGAAGAGAACCCCGATTCGGAAGGTTTGTTGCTCAAGAAAGCGAAGATCCTCAATAATATGAAGCGCTTTGATGAAGCCTATCAGGTTGCCGAATTCTTAACCGAGCGTCATCCCAACAACCAGGATGCCCGATCGCTGCTGCGAACCATCCGCTATGATTCGGCCGTGAATAAAGTTAGTGTTTCGCATGATTATAGTTGGTTCGATCAGCAGTATCCCGATCATTTGCATAAGAGCCCGTGGCATATCGTGGGAGTCGATTACAGCCGGTATACCAAAATCGGGTCAGTGATAGGCCGCGTCAATTGGGGTGACCGGTTTGGTAATTCGGCCTTTCAGTACGAAATGGATGCCTACCCACATTTAGCCAAGAATATTATGGCTTATATGAATGTTGGCTTGTCGGATAATTCTGCGGTTTTTCCGCGCTTTCGGGCTGGCTTATCCTTGTACTTTAGCCTCCCCAAAAGTTTCGAAGCTGAAGCCGGAACCCGATTTCTGCACTTTAGTGGCGATACCTGGATTTATGTAGCCAGTATTTCGAAGTATTACAAAAGCTTTTGGTTCAACCTGAAAACCTATCTGGTTCCCGGAAGCCAGGATATTTCACACTCGTACACCATGACGACACGCTATTATTTGGGCGGCGCCGATGATTATTGGAAGTTCAGCGTTGGCTATGGCTTGTCGCCCGATGATGCGTTTTCGGAACAAAACTACCTGAGTGATTACCGGTTAAAGTCAGCTCATATTGGGCTTGGCTTCAGGAAAAGTATCAAAAGATTTAATGTGATTGGCCTTTCCGCTTCCTTTATCAATCAGGAATATGAGAAGGATCAAAAGGGGAATCAGTTAAACACGTCGGTTACTTACATTCGCAAATTTTAGGAATATGATCTTAACGTTTGTCCAACAGATAAGGAAAAGAGTCTTTTTTTTGACTTTATTAGCTGTAGTTGTTTTATTTCCAATTGTCGTTCTCTTGATTATGAAAATGGCATGGAAAATGACTCCCGATTTCTCCGTCAATGTGGCGTATGTTGATAAAACTGATGGCTCCACAGAGCGCTTGGCTCACAATGCCTTTTATTGGGTGCTTCAGAATCAGCAGATCAAGAAAACCAACGGGGAACTTTATGACAAGACAACGGATTATTGGGGATTATTCCCAAATGAAAATGAAGGATACCGGTTTAACGATTTTGATCAGCTTTCGCCAGAAGAACTTGATGGCTTAAGTGAGGAGATTGATGTATTGATGTTTGCCGACACCTATGGTGTTTATGGTTCAGAATCGGAAAACGAAGGAACGGGGCTGATATACGGTGGATTGAGTGCCAATGATATTTCGTTGTTTCAGAAGATGAAGAGAGCGGGGAAGACGGTCATTGCCGAGTTTAATGTTCTGCAAGCTCCGACTTCAAGAGTCAATCGGCGAAAATTTCAGGAGGAAGCCGGTGTGCATTGGACCGGATGGTCAGGGAAATATTTTGAGTCTTTGAGTCAGGATAGTGAATTGCTGCCGGTCTGGGCAATTAATTCGTATAAGCAGAATTATCATGAGGAATGGGACTTCAGCGGAGCCGGAATTATTCTTGTTCATGAAGATGGCCGTATCGTTGTTTTGTCTGAAAAGGATGACCTTAGGCGTGCCAAACCACAGATTAAAACGTTTGCATACGGCATAAACCAGTTGGAGTTGCCCCGCCAGCAAGAGTTCCCCCATTGGTTCGATGTTATTGAGTATGATGATTCGATTAATCACGCCATATCGGCCTACCAATTAGATCTTACGCAGCAGGGGAAGTCGAAATTGAACCGATTGGGAATTGCTGATCGGTTTCCGGCTGTTTTAATGAACCAGAATCAGGATTTTTCCTTCTACTACCTGTGTGGAGACTTTAGCAGCGAACCGGTGTCTATGTCAACGAGCCGTTTTAAAGGAGTTCACCACTTCGGTTCAGTATTGAAAGGGCGGAAAGGAATTTTTGGGGAGAATGAGTTCTTTTACCGTTTCTACCTTCCATTAATGCGCAATATTCTGGAGGAGTATCATCTCTCCAAACCATAAGAAAAAGCAGCCTCATTTGCGATGCTAGGCAATTGGTCGCCGCATTGAATAATTGAATACTTATGAAATTACTTTACTTCCTGATTCTTTTTCCGCTCTCAATTATTGGTTTCGCTCAAACCGAGCAAAGTCCGGTTGAATTTCCGGATTGTCAGTTTACAGCGGTGGCCCATCGGGGCTATTCTGAGTTCTATCCTGAAAATACCCTACTTGCCATTGAAGAAGCGTTTAAGCGAGGCATCAAATACTGCGAGGTGGATGTGGCCATTTCCAGCGACGAGGTTTATGTACTGCATCATGATCCTTATACCATTCAGCGGACAACAAATGGGGCAGGGCTGGTAGAAGAAAATTCATGGGCGAAACTATCGGCGCTGGATGCCGGCGACTGGAAAGCTCGTTTTTTTGATGGAGAGAGCTTGCCATCCTTGGCAGAAGCCTTGAAGTTGGCTCAACAGTATGATGCGTGTCTTTATCTGGATGTTAAGGATTTTGATTCTGAAATACTTGCTCGTACCCTCGATGAAACCGGTGTAGATCCTGATCGGATGATGCCGGCGATAACAAGACTTGAATCAGCCATCCGGTTTCAACAGGATTGTCCGGAATCGCCATGGGTGTGGTTTGGTGCTGATCCTGAAGACCCCAATGATAAAAATTGGTTTGAGGAGCGGGTGGCTTTGGGCTGTCGTGTGTTCGAATTGTCGGATGATGCCCTTCTGGAGGACTTGGAGTGGACTTCAGCATTTATTAACCAGGCACATGCCAGTGGCGCCAAGGTATGGGCTTACACAGTCAATAATGAATACCTGATCAAGGAACTTGCCGACCTTGGTGTTGATGGCGTGGAAACGGATCGGCCTTATGTCGCACAGCTCTATGTTTGCGGTTTCGACCCGGTGTCAACCTATCCGAAGCAGGAAACCAATGGCAACTGGGACTTTAAGAAGAAGAACTTTGAGAATACCGGGGTAGGTTCGCGCTTAAAGAATCTCGTAAGTGATGAAGCCCAATTGCAAGCGGTTGAGTTTGGATTGACCAGCCAGTTTGGAATTGCTCCCGTTGAAGGGAAGGACACGGTGGTGGCTAAAATTCCGGCCTATAATCCGGCGAATGGCTTGTTTGCTTACGATAATTTCATGATGGAAGACTCTGGAGCTGTTGATTTTAGCTTCACAGTGCTTATGGATATTTATATAGAATCGAAAGACAGTGGCGAGTATATTAGCCTGATTCAGACGAGTCCCGATAACCTGAATGATGCTGATTTCTTTATCGCCCCCGATGCAAGTGTGGGGACTTATGGCGAATATCATGGTGAGTTTACGTTCAATAAATGGCATCGGGTGGCTTTTGTTCACGATGGGCATTTGTTGCGAAAATATCTGGATGGCGAGCATCTTGGAGATGTCCAGGTTGAGGGCTCGCGGTGGACTTTGTTCAACAATATGGCTTATCATGGCAAGCATGGCTTGTTGTTTTTTGCCGACAATGATTCGGAAACCGCTGAAGTTTACGTCCATGCACTTCAACTTCGGAATTACACGATGGATCCAGCTGAAATTGCGCTGCTCGGAGGCGTTAATGCGAAAGGAATACCGGTGAACAACAAAAAAGTGTTTTCAACTGGGATTGCAGATTTGGAATTAGAGCTGGTGGATTGGGAGCAACAGACCATTTTTATCAAGCAGGCTCCCGGGGTTAAGGCTTCAGCAATTCCGTATGACTTAAAACTTAGCTACGGAGCAACAACCGATATGCCCCAAAGCGGTGTATTTGACTTTCGCGATGGCGAACTCCGTTTTCAGGTAACGGCTGCCGATGGTTCTTCCACCAACTGGACCATACAGCGACAGCTTTCGGTGGGGACGAATGATTTAAGCGATAAGCCCAACGTGCAGGTTTATCCCAATCCATTTAGTCATACGCTAAAGGTGAAACTTGAGCGGGATGCGCATTTCGACCTTGTGAATATGATGGGTCAGGTTTTGTATCGAAAGAATTTAATGGAGGGTGAAAATCGGCTGAATATTGGAGACCTGCCCACAGGAACCTATCTTTATAAAGTTCGAAGTGAGGAAGGCTATTCAATGAATGGGGTTCTTCTAAAATCAAACTAATTTAAAAGCCTGAAGTTTGTTCGATCTTTTGAGGGGGTGAGGTTTCAGTCAAATTTAGTTTGCGGTTCGTCAGAATTACCTTTGGTCATCATGTGTTTGACCCGAAAAAGGAGTTCCACTTTTAGTTAAATAATAAGCTATCCTACAATGAAGACAATCTGCTTGATTTTTGCTTTTTTACTTTTATTCGCTTGTGCAAAAGCTCAGCCCACTGCTGCAGGCTTGTCATCCGATGGTGCTGCTGACACGGCTGGGAATGGTCTCGTAAATGACAGCTTGGCTGTTTTTAAATCCGGAAGTTATTCGTTGTCGCAATACCAGATTAAAGGGGAAGAAACCCAGGTCTTGGATTTGAAGCGAGATAAAGGCTATTACTCCATTCTGCAAATCAACTCGCCCGATAAAACACCTTACGAGTCCACACTAACGTTAATGAATGAGTCGGATTCACTGGGCGTTGATTTTCTTGATTTATACAACCAGAATTATGCTTCGGAAAAACAGTTTGGTATCCGCATGCAGAAAAGGGGGAAAGGTGCTTTCAAGCCTTTTGTGATTGACTTTTCGGATGGCAAGGAGAAAATAAAAATATTTCAGGCAACCAACAATCAGTTGAGCACCTTTTATGGGAAGCTGGCCGTGGAGGGCAATTTCCTCTCTGTTCAGGGAAAGGGGAGTGGTTATTCTTTTTCAGCTTTGGAATTAAAAAGTGATGAACCGATTCCGAAACTTTGGCAGATTTCGCATAAACAAGATGTGCCGCATGCTTTGTCATTTTCTTATTACGATGGGAATAGGTGGCAATTTCCTTTCATGATTTCGGATAAGGGAAATACCTTGGTGGGCTCGATTGATGATTCGGAAAATGCCCGTTTGCAGGTGAGAGGCGCTTCTTATTTTGATGGCGACATGACGCTTGAGAAGGCTAATCTTTCGCTATTGGGTGGCGAAAGCGGAATTCTGTTTAATACAGATCGGAGTATTCGGGGAAGAATTCAAAACTCGCAGAAAGGTAATTTTCTGGCTTTGGAGAATGCGCTGGCAGGCTCGGCCTTGAAGCTTTATGATTCGGGGCAGGTGGTTTTATCGGGACACAATGCTCTGGTGGTTGATTCAAAACAGGATGTAAGCTTTATTCGTTTTCAGGGCAAAAGTCCGGCTAGCGGCTTCGTGGGCTTTGATCGTAAAACTGGCAATTTGCTGATTGGAAACAATACTACTCAAAATGCGGAGAACGATGTTGTTTCAATACTTGTTTCGGGCAAAACAGGTGATGTTTTTATTGGCGCAGATCGCTCGCAGAAAAAAGATCGAGCCGCCGGAAAGTTGCATGCCAGTGATGTGTTGGTTGATTCATCCTTGTTTTTGGAAGGCAAATTCGCCAAAGAAATCAAAGAGCTACGAAAAGTTGCCATCTCGGACGAAAAGGAGCTTAGCCTGGTGTTAATGAATCGCCTGTTGCTCGAAAAAATTGAATCGCTTACCCGGCAACTAAACTCCATGGAACAACGCCTTCAGGAGTTGGAACGTTAGTAAGGAATGTTACATTTTGGTTTGGTAGAAACTTATTCATTAGATGGCATCCCATACATTTGGTTACTATTTTTGATATTTGCACATTCAATAACGAGCCGGCATTGATGTCTGTTTTTTTTGACAATTGTAAATAGGATTAATACTTTTAATCTAAAAGAAAGAAACCACATGAAACTCCTTCATACTTCTGATTGGCACCTAGGCAAGCGACTGGATGATTTTTCGCGGATGGAAGAACAGCAGGCGGTGTTGCTTGAAATTTGTGAAGTGGCCGAACGCGAACAGGTTGATGCGGTGCTGGTTGCCGGCGACTTGTTCGATACGTTTAATCCGCCCACCGAAGCGGTTGACTTGTTTTATAAGGTACTGAAACGCTTAACAAACAATGGTCGCCGTCCGGTGATTGCTATTGCCGGAAACCACGATTCGCCAGACCGTATTGAGGCCCCGGATCCGCTGGCCCGTGAGTGCGGGATTATTTTTGCCGGCTATCCCAATTCGGTGATTGCTCCCTTTGATCTGGAATCGGGCGTAATCGTTTCGCAAAGCAGCGAAGGTTTTCTGGAGCTTCAGCTCCCGGGAGCAGCCATTCTCTTGCGACTTTTATTAACGCCTTATGCTAACGAGCACCGACTGAAAACTTGCCTGGGGCACGAAAACAGTGAAGAAGAATTGCGAGCTGTTCTTCAGCGAAATTGGACTGCTCTGGCTGACCAGTATTGTGACGAGCAAGGGGTGAATGTGTTGGTTTCCCATCTTTTTATGGTAGCGAAAGGGGCTGAACTGCCTGAGGAGCCGGCCGATGAGAAGCCCATTTTGCATGTGGGAGGGGCGCAGGCTGTTTACACCGAAAATATTCCGAAGCAAATTCAATACACAGCCTTGGGGCACTTGCATCGTATGCACCGGGTCGACCCGGTGCCATGTCCTGCTTATTACAGTGGGAGCCCGTTGTCGTACAGCTTTTCCGAAGCCAATCAGAAAAAATACGTTTTGTTGATTGATGTGGAGCCGGGAGGGGCTGCAGAGGTGAAGGAGGTTGAGCTGACGAAGGGGAAGAAGCTTTTGCGCAAGCGAGCTGAAGGAATGGAAGATGCGTTACAGTGGCTGTCCGAAAATCAGGACTGCCTGGTGGAGCTGACCATGGTAACCGAAACTTTTTTAACAGCACTGGAGCGTCGACAGCTTGGTGCTGCGCATCCGGGCATTGTCACCATTATTCCGGAAGTGACTAACGCAGCTGAGCTGGCTGATGGTCACCACAAAAGTATTGACTTGACTCGAAGCATGGATGAGTTGTTTGCGGATTATTTTAAGCATGTGAAAGACCAGGAGCCCAATGACGAGATTACGAAGTTGTTTGCTGAAATATTGGCTGAAGAAGAAGATTAAGTTCACTAAAGAGGAGTCACCACAGATTGCCTGCGAAAGAATATAATTTCTGGTAGTCAGTGGTAAATAAACACGACAAAGACGAACAATGATACCAATACAATTAACGATACAGGGGTTATATTCTTATCAGGAAAAGCAAACCATTGACTTTACAAAATTGACAGCTGCCAATCTTTTTGGCATTTTCGGTTCGGTGGGGAGTGGTAAATCTTCCATTTTGGAGGCTATTACTTTTGCCATCTATGGGAAAACTGACCGGCTCAATCTTTCGGGCGATAACCGGAACTATAACATGATGAACCTGAAGTCGGATGAGTTGCTGATCGATTTTATTTTTGAAACGGGAAAAGCGCAAACGGCATACCGCGCTGTGGTGAAAGGTCGGCGAAATAGTAAAAATTTTGATGATGTCAAGAAGTTGGATCGACTGGCCTATGAGCGTAATGGAAAGGAGTGGCAGCCCATCGAACCTCGTGCGCTGGAATCTGCTATTGGCTTGAGTTACGATAACTTCAAGCGAACCATTATCATTCCACAAGGGCAGTTTCAGGAGTTTTTGCAGCTGGGCAATAAGGATCGCACCCAAATGATGAAGGAGCTTTTCGGCCTCGAACGCTTTGAACTCTACTATAAGGTGACAGCACTGGAGTCGAAAAATAATGCCCGGAAACAGCACTTGGAAGGGCAGTTGCAGCAGTTGGGAGCCATTGATCCGGAGCAAGTGAAGCAATACCAGCAGCAGCAGGATGATGTAGAGAAGGCAATGAAAGCGCAAATCCTTGAATTGGCTCAGTTGCAGAAACAAGAGGTGGAATGGAAGCAGTTGCAGGAGCTGACCAAGAAGTTGTCGGAAGCGGGAAATGTTTTGAAGCAATTGCAAGCGCAAGAACCGGAATTTCAGCAATTGGAAAAGAGTATTACGAACTACGAGCAGTGCGTTATTCAGTTCAAGCATCTCTTGGAGTCGCTGCAGTTGAGCTCAAAAAGCATCACGCAAAAGGCGGCTCAGATTAAACAGGATGCTGAAAAGCTAAAATTGGAAGAAACTGCCATTGATAAGGTAGAAAAGGCTTTGGCAGATCTGAAGCCAAGCTATGATAAGCGGGATGAACTGAAGCAGAAAGCGGATGAGCTGGGGCGTTTGATGAAAATAAAAGAGCTAGTAAAAAAGGTTGAGACCGATAAGGACCGACTGGAAAAAGGGGCGAAAATTTGGCAACAAACAACTGATCAAATCGAGAAACTCAAGTCAGATCGGTTGAAGCTGGAGGGATTGCTTAAAACCGAAAAGGCAAAGCTTCCGGACTTAGCAGCATTGGCTCATGCCAAGTCCTGGCATGTCGAATGGCAGAATATGGAACGGCAGCAGTTGGAGCTTGAAAAGGATATTCGCAGATATCAGGAAGAGGAGAAAAGTATTCAGCAGGAATTGCAAAAATATTATCAGCTGCCGGTTTTTGCTGATTTGCCGGAACAGGCAGATCAGAGTGCTGCGGTAAAATACTTACGCGAAAAAATCGAAGCCATCAAAAAACAGCTTAAAGCGATTGAGAAGGAGGCCGATAGTTTACGTCTGAAAGCACAACTGAAAGCTTTTGCCGCTGGTTTGCAGGAGGGCACCCCTTGTCCGCTTTGTGGAGCAGAACATCATCCGGAAGTATACAGTGCTGCAAGTTCGCATGACCAACAGCAAAACTTGCAAAATGCACGGCAGAAACATGAACAGGAAATAGAGCAGATTAATGAGCAGACTTCGCGCATGAATGAGCTCGACAGCCAACAAAAATTCAATCAACGTTACCTGAAAGAATGGGTTGTAAAAAAGGAAGAAGGCCAAAAGAAAATAAAGGAACATCAGGCCTTGTTTAAATGGGAAAAGTATAAAGAGGTTCAGGACGTGGAGAAGGCATTGGGGGAGTCTGGGCGAATTCAGAATTTCATCAAAAAGAAGGAAGGGGAGCTGGAGCAGTTGGTCAAAGTTATGGATAAAGCGAGCAATGATAAGGAGCGTTTTCAGTTTGAAATTGAAAAGATAAAAACAGCCCTGGCGGTTGGACAGACTGAATTGAAAAGCTTGAAGGACCAGCTTAAAATGATTGTACTCGAAGACTATCAGTTTAAAACGACTGACGAAATTAGTGCGAAGCAGCAGAAACTACTGCAACAGCAAGTCCAATTGGAGAAACAGTTTGAAGCGTATTCCAATGCGCTGACCGAACATCGGAAATTGAAAGACACCTTAACTGGCGGATTGACGGCTAACCGGAAAGTCATGGAGCAGGAGCAGGAAGCGAATCAAAAATTGACTGTCCAGCTTCGTGCGCAGCTTGAAAAGTCCGACTTTCAAAGTTTGGATGAGGTGAGCCAAATTTTAGCTCATCCAATGGCGTTGGAGCAAGAAAAGCAAAAGCTGTCCACTTTTAAGGATAAACAGACTTTGACAAAAAATCAATTGGCACAGCTGCAAAAAGAAATTGGAGACCGCCGGTATGATCTGGAAGTTCATCAGAAATTACTTGCCGAAATTAAGACTATTGGCGAGTGGGTAAATCAGAAAAATCAGGACTTGGGAAAAGTGTCAGAGTTATTGCAAAAACTGAAGAAAGATTTGGAGAATCAGGCCACTCTGCATAAAGAAATGAGCGCGCTGGAATTGCGTGGCGATAATATCCGGACGATGAAATCACTGTTTAAAGGAAGTGGATTTGTCAATTATATTTCGTCCGTCTATCTGCAGAATTTATGTAATGCTGCCAACGATCGGTTTTTTCAGCTAACGCGGCAGAAACTAAGCTTGGAAATTACTTCAGAGAATAACTTCCAGGTGCGCGATTTTATGAATGGAGGCAAAGTGCGAAGCGTAAAAACCCTTTCAGGAGGGCAAACCTTTCAGGCTGCTCTTTCGCTGGCTTTGGCTCTGGCTGACAATATCCAGAAGATCACCGAGTCGAACCAGAATTTCTTCTTTCTCGATGAAGGCTTTGGTTCACTCGACAAAGAATCTCTGGCGGTTGTGTTCGATACCCTGAAGTCGCTTCGAAAAGAAAATCGGACTGTTGGCGTCATTTCTCATGTTGAGGAAATGCAGCAGGAGATAGATGTTCATTTGCGAATTGACAACCAGGAAGAGAAAGGAAGTTTGATACATGCAAGCTGGAAAGCGTGATCGATGGTTCTTATTGATGAACAGATCTTTCTCAAGTTTGGATGAAGTCGTTTAATTGAATGTTGTTTTTCTTCTTTAAAAGTCAATGGATGGATGACTGAAGCTTTATTTTATGAGGCTTATAGTTAGATGATTGTTTACGCTTGCTGAGCTGGTGTGTTATAAAGTTTGTAAAAAATTTTAGAATCTGAGATTCGATAGTATCTTTGGTGACGTTTTGAAATATTATTGCTCATTTGTTCAACTATGCTTCCAAGTGTCTAATGATAGAAATTAACACACAGGCTTTTCAAACATTTCTCGAAAACTCCCCAGTTGGCTTTGCTAATGTGTCGATTGATGGACGCATTCTATATGCTAATAAGGCTTTGTGTGAGTTTATTGGTTATTCGTTAAAGGAATTGTTGGGCAAGAGTTTTCGAAGTATTACTCCCGAAGAGGATATTGACAAGGATTTAGCTGAGTTTGAGCGGTTGAAGTCTGGCGTGAATGAGCATTATACGATTCAAAAACGCTACATTCACAAAACAGGTCATATCTTGTGGGCCGAACTACACGTGACTACTATTAAAGATGAGGAGAATAGAATTGAATCTTTTATTAGTCAGATACGGGATATAACAGATATTAAAAAAGCTGAGCAGGATTTATTGTTGAAGGAGACTACATTCAAACGAATGTTCGACTCGAACCCACAGCCCATGCTTATCTTCGATGCTGATCATTACGGCTTTCTTAAGGTTAACGAAGCAGCCTGTGCGTTATTGGGCTACACGCCTGTTGAATTTGATCGGCTGACGTTTCTCGAGCTGTTGGCTCTGACAGAGATGGAACGAGCAAAAAGGATATTGACAGCTGATAGTGCTTCCCTGAGGATTGGTGACGAATGGAGTATGATTAGCAAGGACGGTGGTCTTATTACCGTGGAGGTTAGTGCTCAATTCGTAATTTTTAATCAGCGGCAAGCTATCCATTTGATTGTGTCGGATATTACCCAACGCAAGCAAACAGAACTGGAGTTAATAGAAAAGGAGGCTTCTATTCGGTATGCGCAGAAAATTGCGGAAATGGGTAGTTGGGAATATGATATTCAACAAAACACGATTAGCTGGTCTGAAAATTTATATCAGCTGTTTCAGTTGATTCCTGGTGAAGCTATTCCGGGCTATAGTTGTTTTATTCGGCGGGTACATCCGGATGATCGTCAGATCGTAACAGAGTCCTATCGTCGGATTTTGCAAGAGCAGAAGGCGGTTCGTTCTGAATTCCGTTTATTGATGGAAAATGGTGAAATCCGATGGATATTTAATAGTGTTGAGCCTTTATTTCTGGAGAAAGAGCTGATTAAATTGCGAGGGGTCAGTATTGATATAACCCAACGGAAAATCAATGAATTACAGATTCAGTATTATGTTGATATCGAACGGATTTTAAATGACATCTCCTTCCGCTTTTTAAGCAGTCAGCCTTCTGAAATTGATCAAGCTATTGCAGATGCAATTAAAGATATTGGTTTGTTTACGGATGTGGATAGGGCTTATGTCTTTCAGCTTGAACCGAAGGGTGCTGTGAAGAATACTTTTAGCTGGTGTAATGCAGGAACTGAAGCTTACTCACACCAGCTCGGGGTAATTGCAGCAGAGAGCTATCCTTGGTTTGCTGAAAAAATGAAAACGCTCGAATTGGTGTGTTGTGATCGGATTGAAGATTTACCTCAAGAGGCAGCTATTGAAAAACGATGCCTTGAGATTCAGAACGTGAAGTCGGTTCTGCTTATTCCAATGCATTTTGAAAATGTATTCAAAGGGTTTGTCGGGTTCGAATCAATTAGGAAGGAGAAGAACTGGAATTCTATTGATGTTAGTGTGTTGAGGTCATTAACGGACTTGATTTCCGGAGAGCTAGTTCGCAGGGAGACTTCTGTTGAGCTTTTTCAGGCAAAAGAGCAGGCCGAAGAAAGTTCCAGGTTGAAATCGGTTTTTCTGGCAACTATAAGTCATGAGTTGCGTTCGCCGATGAATCCTATTCTTGGTTTTAGTAGTTTGTTGCCCGAATATTCAGAGGATGAGATCGTACAGGAAATGGCTGGTATGATTCATGAATCAGGCGAGAAATTGCTGCAATCGCTTGAAGATTTATTTGATTTGTCGTTGGCCGAAGGACGTCAGATTGCTTGTCAAGAAACACTTGTCAAGAGTGTCGATTTATATTGTATTGGTAGGGCTATTCTTGAAGAACTATTAATTAATTCAGGAAAGGCCGATCAAATCACTCTCATTTTTTCAGATCGTGGAGTAAATGTGTTTTCCGAAATTTCAATTGATGATGCCAAACTAATTCAGGTTTTGTCAATCCTGTTTAAGAATGCCGTAAAATTTACGGATGATGGGGAGATCGAGTTTGGAATGCTACTCGATGAAGAAGAGAAAACACTGACATTGTCCGTTCGCGATACGGGGATTGGAATTGATAAGGAGAGTTCTGCCTATATCTTCGATTATTTTAGGCAGGTCGATGAGTTTTATAAGCGGACCTTTGAAGGGATGGGGATCGGCTTATCGATAGTAAAGCGCTATGTTGATCTGATGGGGGGGCAAATTGATCTGGATTCTGTTCGCGGCAAAGGGAGTTTATTTAAAATAACCCTGCCAGTCGATATTCGTGAGAATGATAACGATGACTTCAATATGCCTTTGGTAAAGGATGTCGCTCCATTTATGGATGGAAAAACGGTTCTTTTAGTCGATGATAACCTGCTTATTTACGAGGTTTTGAAGCTTCATTTTAAAGGATCAAATGCTAAGTTGATTTATGCATGTAATGGATTGGAAGCTATTGAAAAGGTGGATGTTGAAAAACCGGATGCTATTTTGATGGACTTAATTATGCCTGAGATGGATGGATTTGAGGCAACTATGAGAATCAAAATAAGCTACCCTGCTGTCCCGATCCTTGCCTTAACTGCTCATTCGTTTCCGAAGGAAAGACTGAAAGCCTATCAATCCGGTTGTGATGATATTCTTACCAAGCCAATTCGCAAAGATATCCTCTTTTTGTTTTTGAAAAAGCATTTGAAAGCTGGGCCGCATTTTGTGTAATCACTCACTCCTGTCTTATGTGCTGCTCGATTGTGACCTCTTAAGCTTGATGGCAGAGGATGTTATTACCGGTCTAGTTTGCAATGGGGATCATCTTGCCCGGCTAGAGGAGCGCTAATTTATTCTCATTTTGATGATTCATCTTTGAAGGTTTTTGGGCTAGTCAAATTTCGGTCATGATGGATTGATTTTATAGAATTAGAGAGAAACGCTTATTCATGCTAAACCCTAGGCGAAATGTTATTCCACGAAATGTTCCAGTATTAAGTTGTTGCTATCCCTTGTGCTTCGTTTGTTTATGCTTCTTTTTGTCACTGGTCGATTAAAATGTTTAAGAACAGCTTTGCGGTTAATAAAAAAAATTATAAACTTGCAGTAGATAAATAAAAATAATTCTAATACGTTTAGCGGTGGATATATTTCGGAAGAACATAGAGGAGGTTAGTAACGAGAGTAGACAATATGCTCAAAAGAGAAAGATTGTTGCTTTGCTCAATAAGTCGGAAAAACCGCTTACTATCCCCGGTATCTGCAAAAAGGTAAAGTTAAGTGTTCCTACCGGAACAAAGCTAATCAATGAATTAATTCATGACAATATAATCATTGAGTTCGGGAAAAAGGAAACTGATAATGGTCGACGTCCTTCTTTATATAAAGTGGATCCGGAAATTGCCTACTGCATTGGAACGGTCGTCTTGTTAAAAGGAATTTCGTTTGTCGTGTATAACCTGGAGATGAAAGAGGTTTTTTCGATGCATGATGAAAATTTTGTACTTGAAAATACGGAGAGTTGTCTGGAGAATGTTGTCCGTTTTATCCAGGATGCTATTGTTAAATCGGGGATTGATAGCAGCCGGGTTTTAGGAATGGGAATGGGAATTACCGGACGGGTGAATTCAAGAACCGGTTACTCTTACAATTACTTCAACTTTTTAGATGGCTCTTTAATTGATTTCTTTTCCAAAAAGCTTGCTTTTCCGGTCCATGTTGACAATGATACCCACGTACTTGGTTTGGCGGAGCAGTATTTTGGTGAAGCCAAAAATATAAAGAATGCTTTTGTGTTGAACCTGAGCCGTGGAATGGGACTGGCAATTATTGCTAACGAAGAACTCGTTGTTGGAGAACAAGGATTTGCCGGTGAAATGGGACATATTCAATTTGCCGAATCAGATAAATTGTGTTTGTGTGGAAAACGAGGCTGCTTGGGAACCGAAGTTTCCGGTTATGCGATGGAGCAAAGCTTTCAACAACAAATTGAGGCTGGCGAAACCTCCCTATTGTTAGCCGAGAAGCAAGTAGAACAGATAAAATATAAGGATATATTGACAGCTGCAACCGAAGGCGATTCTCTTTCAATTTCATTAACGCACAATATTGGATTTATACTGGGGAAAGCCATGGGGAACATGATTAACCTGCTGAATCCCGGGGTTATAATTATCAGTGGCGAGTTCGTCTCTGCTAAAGACATCCTGGTTGACTCCATCAAGTCGGGAATGACTCATACCAGCTTGCAGTTGCCCTTACGTTCCTGTGAATTAATTTTTTCCTCGATTGGATCTGATGCCGCATCGAAAGGAGCCGCGGCCATTGTGTTCCGATCGTTACAATTGATATAACCTATAAGAAAGAAATTACTAACGACTAAAACGAATTAACGATGGAATAAACAAGATGTGATGAAAAAAAACAAAAAAGCCTGCCACAAGGCTTGAAGCGCAAGGGACAGGCTTGAAGTAAGCATAATCTCAAAATAAAATTACTTCATTTTTTTATAAAAAACTAATTGGTTGATTAGTTGTTCCTTGCAGGTCAGAAGATTTAACTCTAAGAACAAAGCGTTTAGCCTTCTCCGGGTTAGTCTAAGTTTAACTAAAGTTTAATGTTGGAGATGCTGTGTTTTGTTTTGAAAAAGCAAGCGAGCTGACGATAAAGCTTGTTTCTTGGTCTTTAATATGCCCGTTTCTAAAGTTAGAAAGAGAAAAGGAAGGTGTATTGCAGTGTGTGCTGAATCTATTTGCTAAAAGGCAGGCACCGTAGCTAAGCTTTATTTATTTAATAGATAACTAATCAAATTTTTATTCAATATGAGAAAATACATTGTATACCTGTCGGTATTGATCGTATTATCTTTTTTTACCAATTGTAAAGAAGATAAGTTGTATATAACGGATGAGCCGGGATATACGTTTGAAACCGTTGAGACGACAGAGTTGGAAAACGGGTGTAAATTGTTGCATATTCAGGAAGAAAAAACGCCCTGGAATATCTATGCAATCGAGATTGATTTAACAAATCCTAAAAACCAGATTGAGTTAGCCATGGCTAATGATTTGGCTGCCTGGGGAACAGTTGCCAATAGAGAAACATTGGCCAGTATCGTGGAACGGAAAGAAGCCAACGGTAAAGAAGTGGTTGCTGGAATTAACGGTGACTTTTTTGAAATGGAGTTTGGTAAACAGTTTGTTACTACCGTTCATGATGGCAAAATAGGGAGTACAGGTATTACCGGACAGCCTCATGCTGCTTTAATGGTAGATACTCAGGGAGTCCCTTATATCGGGCTTGCAGACCTTCAAAGCAAGTTGATCATTGGAGCCAGCGAACGGGCAATTAATTCCTATAATGGAACTCGTTGGGCTGATAATCTGGTGGTTTACAACGGAAAGATGAAAGATGGCAACAATCAGTCTGGAGCTAACCCATGGGGTGCAGAAGTGCTGATTGAAGCTGTTAATAAAACTGCAGACTATGTGAATGGTACTTTTGAGTATAAGGTACTGGAAGTGGATAATGTTATGGATAATGTGCGTGTTACCATGACTGATCCAGAGAATCAGTTAATCCTTTCGGGGCACGGTGCTGCTCGTGAGTATATTATGAATTTGACAGTCGGTGAAACCGTGAAAATTCAAAATACTTATGCAGGGATAGATAATGAAATTAAGATTGCTGAAGTAGCTGGCGGATGGGGACACATTGTAAAAGAAGGAATGAATAATTCCATTCAGGCTATTCAGGTTGAAGGTACAATGGTTCATGAAAAACAGCGTCATCCCAGATCTTGCATTGGTTACAACAAAGACAAGACTAAATTCTATATGGTTGCAATCGAAGGGCGTTCTGACCTGAGTAAAGGAATGAGCTTGGATGAAATCGCTTATTTCATGGCGAAAAAATTTGAGGTGTGGGATGCACTGAATCTCGACGGAGGTGGCTCTTCAACCTTAATGTATGGAGCCGAAACGGCCAATACTTTAAGTGATGGTGCTCAGCGGGCAACAACGAATTCGATTATTGTTTTGAGCAAGTAACTATATCCTAAATATCAAGCTGCAGGTCAGCAGCAAATAAGTAAATATTATTGTTATGAAAAAAGTACATACCGTGCGTTATTGGTTGACGTATGTCGAAAAAATAATACCCTTACGATTTCTAACCACAATGTTACTGTTGGTTTGTCTTAGCTCATTTGCAGGCTATGCTCAGGCCGACGGATTGAAGGTATCCGGTAAAGTTACAGACTCGGGCAAAGAACCGTTGCCGGGGGTAAGCGTTTCGGTTAAAGGTACCTATGAAGGAACCGTCACCGATCCTGATGGAGCTTATTCAATCAATGGTCTTTCAGAAGAGGACGTACTCGTTTTTTCTTTTATCGGTACCAAAACGGTAGAAATTACAGTAGGAAGCCAAAAAGTAATCAATGTTAAGCTGGAAAGCGATTACGTGAATCTGGAAGAAGTTGTCGCTATTGGGTATGGTTCTACTAAAAAGGAAAACCTGACAGGTGCAATCACCACTGTTTCTGCAGAAGTGATGGAGAACCGACCAGTAACAAGTGTGACTCAGGCGCTTCAGGGCGTTGTTCCCGGTCTTGTAGTTTCCAGAAGTGCTGCAGGAGGAAAACCCGGGGTTGACTTACTGATGAACATTCGTGGTGCTGGTAGCCCTTATATTTTGATTGATGGTGTTGAAGGATCTATTTCAAATCTTAACCCTGCTGATGTTGAAACCATGACGGTTTTAAAAGATGCTGCCTCTGCTGCTATTTATGGAGCAAAAGCGGCTTATGGCGTCGTTTTGATTACGACAAAAGGTGGAAAAAAAGGCGTACGAGTAAATTACTCAAACAACTATTCATTTTCGGCACCAATCAAACTTCCAGAGCAGGCCAACTCTTATGCTTATGCACAATACTTTAACGCGGCATCTGTTAATGGAGGTGGATTGCCTTTAGTTTCGGTTGAAACGCTGGAACGGATAAAGCGCTATATCAATGAAGGCGATATTCCAGGAACCATTCCTAACCCGATGGATCCAACGAAATGGGCCAATACCGAGTATGCGAATGCAAACACCGATTGGTTCGATTTTCACTTCAAAGACTGGGCTTTACAGGAAACACATAACATAAGTGTTAGCGGAGCTTCTGATAAAACAGAGTATTACATATCAGGAAGTAACCTGAATCAAGAGGGAATCATTACGTTTGGTGATGATACTTTTGAAAAGCAAACCATCAGCTCCAAAATTAAAACAGAACTATACGACTGGTTATCGGCAAGCAGTAATATGCGTTATACATCACGTTTGGTTGATATGCCTACTTTCCTGAACCAGAATATTAACATGTTGCACCGTATTTCGCAGTCGCGCTGGCCTTCTAACCCAATCAAAGATCCTAACGGGCATTACATGCGTGTGTCGGATGTGGCTGAAATTGAACAAGGAGGACGGACAATTGACAAGAATACTGGTTACATGATGACCATTGGGTTAGAAATTGAGCCCATTAAAGGCTGGGTGACAGAAGTTGCTTATGACTGGAACAACACGACTTGGGAACAGCAGTATTCGGTGAATCCTACTTTTACCTATTATGGTGTAGGCGAAAAAGAGTTTCAATACGGGAATATTGAAGACAGCCGCTATTATACACATACTGGTGTAACGGATTACAAATCTCCTAAGATTTACTCAACTTATACGAAATCAATTAACGACCATAATTTCAAGATTATGGGTGGTTTCCAACAGTCAAAGATGATCTACAGCAATCACAATGTTGGTCGTAAAATCTTGCAAACCCCTCTGCTGCCTGCTATAAGCACAGCTACTGGCGAAATATTTGGTGGTGAAAGTAAAGGACATTATGCAACTCGCAGTTACTTTGGTCGCTTTAACTACAACTACAAAGAAAAATACCTATTGGAAGTGAACTGGCGGGCTGATGGTAGTTCGTATTTCCAAAAAGGAAAACGATGGGGTTCTTTCCCTTCTTTCTCCGCCGGATATAACCTGGCCAAAGAGGATTTCATGGAAGATCATCTTTACTATGTTAGTCAGTTGAAATTCAGAGGTTCTTATGGCTCGTTGGGTAACCAAACGGCATCGCCTTATGCTTACCTGGAGTCCTATCGTATTAACAGTAATTACCCTTGGTTAATGGAAGGGGGCAATAAACCGAACGTGGTTTATATGCCAGCTGTTCCTAGTCCCGACCTGACTTGGGAGACGGTATCGATGTTGACATTTGGTTTTGATGGTGCATTTCTGAATAACCGTTTGACGGCGACTTTCGACTGGTATAAAAGAGACCGGAAAGACTTGTTGGGGCCAGCTGATACGCCTCCTGCTACTTATGGAGGGAACGTACCTTTGTTAAACAATGTTGACATTGAAACCAAAGGTTTTGAAGTTTCTTTGGGATGGCAAAATAACATTGGCGATTTTTCCTACTTTGTCAAAGGAACACTGACCAACTACAAGAGCGTTTACAAGAAATACAATAACCCTACTGGCTATCTATGGACCAACTATGTAGGTAAAGAAGTCGGAACAATTTGGGGATACACTTCAAACAAATTATTCCAAACCGAGGAAGAAGTTAATAACGCCCCTGATCTTTCTCAAATCAGCAATGATCGATGGTTTCCAGGCGATGTGAAATACGAGGATATTAACAATGATGGTGAAGTTTCTCCCGGAGCATCAACGCTGGATGATCATGGTGACTTATCAATTATTGGTAACTGGGTACCTAAGTTTCAGTATGGCTTATCTGCAGGCTTCAACTGGCGTAACTTCGATTTTTCTATGTTTTGGCAGGGAGTTGGCGAAAAAGATGCTTGGCTTAATGGTAACTTCTTCTTCGGATCAGCAAACTCACGCTGGCAAACCACAGCGTTTAAGCAACACCTGGATTACTGGACTAAAGACAATCCGGATGCATACTACCCCAGACCTTACTTGACTCAGGCAGGAGTGGATAAAAACCAACGCGTATCAACCCGCTATTTGCAAGATGCTTCTTATTTACGATTAAAGAATGCGCAAATTGGCTATTCATTGCCTGATGAGATGCTTGAGAAATTCTGGCTGAAGAAAATTAATGTTTATGTATCGGGTGAAAACTTGTTAACATTCACCAAGCTTAGCGACATCTTTGATCCGGAAGCTTTAGGTGCTATCAATAGTGGTACTGCCGGAAAAACGTATCCTATACAAAGAACATTCTCTGTAGGTGTGAATTTAACGTTCTAGCCTTCATGTATGAGAAAGAGGGGATTGCTGGATGAGAACAAGGATGCAGTCCGGCAGTTTCTCTTTCAAACTCAAGTTTAAGATATACATTGAATAAATTACAAACAAATGAGAAATTTTAAAATATTAGTCCTATTGGCAGCTATCATGACGGGATTTGTTTCCTGTGATAATGACTACCTGGATCTATATCCTACCGATAGATTCACCAAAAATCAATTCTGGAAATCGGCCAGTGATTTAGAACTTTATTGTAATCAGTATTATTCAGGAGGAAGCTTTTATATTCATGGTGGATGGAGTACTTCTTTCTATGGCGAAAACAACAGTGATAACTTGGTGCCAGAAATTCCAAGAACTCGCTTGAATGGAACAGGAACACTCCCAACAACCGGAGGAGGCTGGGGATGGGGTGCTATCCGTAATGTAAACTATTTCCTGGCAAACTATCATACTGCCGAAGGAGTACAGGCTGATATTGACCAGTATGTTGGAGAAGCATATTTCTTTAAGGCTTACTACTATTTTACCTTGTTGAAAAGTTTTGGAGACTTGCCATGGTTTAATGAAGTACACGGACCTCGCGACGAAGCCTTGTATCAGCCAAGAATGCCACGAAACCAAGTGACTGATTCAATTGTAGCTACGATTGACCGCGCTATTGCCTTGTTAAAACCGAAAGGTGAAGCTGCCGAGTTTCGTATCAATCGTGAAATTGCTTTGTTGATCAAGTCTCGAATCTGCTTGTACGAAGGAACTTGGGAGAAATACCACAGTGGCACTCCGTTTGGTGTAGCGGGAAGCGATGGCTCGAAGTTTTTACGTCTGGCAAAAGAAGCTGCAGAGGAATTAATCGATGGACAAAAGTATAGCTTGTATAATTCGGGTAATCCCAACCAGTCTTACTGGAAGTTGTTTAACCAGACCGACCTGAGTGGTAACCCGGAAGTGATGTTATGGAAAAAATTTGATCTTGCTCAGGGAATATCTCATAACCTGCAACGTATGCTTCCCTGGCGTGGTGATGGAACTGGTATCTCCTTGTCTCTTGTTGAGTCGTACCTGAAGAAAGATGGTACGCTAGCTCTGAACACAGACTACTCTTCTTTGACTACGGTTGCTGCAGATCGGGATCCTCGTTTAGCTCAAACAATTCTGCTTCCGGGTGATGTGCTGACTAATGTGGGTTACGAAACGACTGTACAACGGGTATTTACCACTCCTTTTATCGATCAATCAGGAGCCTACCGCAATACAACCGGATTCATGCTTTATAAAGGAATTGATCCGAATCCTGCTCAGCAAAAGAACCAGGAAGGTATTGGTATTACAGCATCTGTTATTTTCAGATATGCTGAAGCCTTGTTGAATTATGCTGAAGCTTGTGCCGAATTAGGCGAGTTAACTCAGGCAGCTGCTGATAAATCCATAAACCAGCTTAGAAACCGGGTGGGGATGGCAAATCTTGATGTAAGTAACGTGCCTTCTGATCCAAATAATGACATGGGAGTGTCTGACCTGATTTACGAAGTACGTCGCGAGCGTCGTGTGGAGTTGGCTTTCGAAAACTTCAGATTTGAAGATTTAATGCGCTGGCGTGCGCACAAAAATTTGGTGGGAAAACGATTCAAAGGAATGAAATATTATGGTTCTGATCTTGAAAATTCGTTTACAGGCTTCTACCCCTTAGTGGATGAAAATGGCTTTCTGGATCCGTACCAGGAGTCTTTACCTCAGGGATTTGGTTTCGATCCAAATCGCGATTACCTGATGCCAATCCCAACACAGGAAATTACGATCAACCCGGATCTGACGCAAAACCCCGGGTGGGAATAATGATAAATTAGAAGTACTTAGGGATGACCCATCCTTAAGTACTTTCTTTATAAAGACACTGCTTGTTTGGTTTTTAGAAAAAAGGTTAAGAAAAGATTGAATTTGTTTATCGAAAATAATTTAGCAATGAAGCATTACTTATTATTCGGAGTGTTTTGCATGTTATGTTTAATGGGGTGTCAATCGAAAACATCCTGGCTGGATTCTTCTCTGGAGACTGCTATCCATCATGAAGAAGGAACAAGGCAACTAACTTCAGTAGACCCCGAAAATGAAGATTTCCCGGGAGGGCGGGGCTCGCATCACCTCGTGGCCTATACCAATGCTTATGGAGAAAAAACAGGAACGAATGAATGGGGAAGTGAAGCTGTTATTCAACATGGACGCGTGATGAGTATTGGCGGAAATAATTCTGTTATTCCAACAGATGGCTTGGTGCTTTCGGGCAATGAAAGTGCAAGCCGATGGATAAATCAAGCCCTGAATGTTGGGATGGAAATTGAATTGGAAGGCGATGTAGTTCATTATGCCACAACCGAGAACACCTACATTTATCAGGCGCGTGAATTGTATAAAAAAACCTTGCAGCGTGTTGAAATTGGCAAGATGACCAATGAGCAGGCTATTGAGCAGTTTAGTGAAAAGGTGCAAGCCGATTTTGAAGCCTTTGAAAAAGCGAAGCAAGAGCAAGATGTTGATTTCGTTCTTGTTCATGGAAAGCAGTTGCTGGAAAGAGCAAAGAAATTGTATTACAACTCATTTGAGCCACGCGAGAATGAGTTCCGGGGCGTTTGGGTTCGCTTAGTTGATAAAACCCCCGATGAGTTGAAAGCGACCATCAAACGCATGGCTGATGCCGGTATCAATGCCATATTGCCCGAAACAATCTACGATGGCTATGCCATCTATCCCGATGCCCATGCTTTACTGCCTCAGCTTCCTCAGTTTGAAGGCTGGGATCCGATGCAGGTTATGATGGAAGAATGTGCAAAATACGACATGCAGGTTATTCCCTGGTGTGAAATGTTTTTTGTTGGAGGCGCCAACTCTCCGTTGGTAAAAAAGAAACCAGAATGGGTAGGAAAATTCAGACATGGAGAAATTTTTGCAGAACTGGAGCCCGGATTCCATTATTTCTGCCCTTCACGTCCTGAAGTGGCCGACTTTCTGCTGAAAACAGTAGATACCATGTTGGAAAGATATGCGATTAAGGAAGTTCAGTTAGACTATATCCGCTATTCACTGAGTGAGCCTTGGGAGAAAGGATTCTGCTATTGTGATTACTGTCGCAAACAAGTGCGCAAGCAGCTGAAATTCGACATTATGGCCATTTCTCCAGAGAACAAAAAGGAATGGGAACAATGGAATGACTACCGCATAAATAATGTTACGGGTTTTGTAAAACAGGTGAATGATCTTCTGCAGACAAAACATACCGAAGTGAAACTCTCCGTTGACGTGGTACCCAACCCAATTGAAAGTACAAAATTGAAATTCCAGAATTGGGGATCATGGGTGAAGAATGACCAGGTGGATGCCGTTTATATTATGAGTTACGCCATTGACAACGAGGTGGTGAGAAGCGAAACGCAGAGCTTAATGGAAATTGTTGCAGGAACTGAGGTTCGCTCGATTGTGGGCTTGGGACCCTACCTTGGTTTTACACCTGAAACCTTACTGGAGCAAATTGAAGTTTCAAGAGAAGGCGGGGCCGATGGCGTATGTTTGTTTTCATTCAACGGACTGAGTGAGCAACAGCTTGAAGCACTGAAGGATGGTCCATTCCGTAAGCTTTAATTGAGAGGAAAGAGTCTTTTGAGGCAGTAAATTTTAGAGAAAAATAAAATGACTACTGGAAATATATTCTATAAATCGCTTCTGATGTTCAGCCTTTGGCTGGGAAGCTGGTGTTTCGCAGGCGGTGCTTCCGTTTATGCGAATGAAAAAAAGCAGGATAAGCCCATCTACATGTGGCTGGACTGTGAGGCTAATTTCGAACGCTTAAGCTATCCTGATTCGGTGGATTTCTACCTGGAAAAGGTGAAGCAAGTCGGATTTACAGACCTGGTGGTTGATGTAAAATCCATCATGGGGGAGACCTTATTCAAAAGCGAGTATGCGCCTTATATGAATGAGTGGAAAGGAACGGTTCGTCCCGATAAGTACGACATGGTCAAAGTCATTCTGAAAAAGGCTCGCAAACATAAGCTTGGGGTTTATGCTTCGCTAAATGTATTTAGCGGGGGGCATAACTTTTTTGATCGGGGAATTATCTATGGCGACCATGCCGACTGGCAATCGATTAACTACTGGGTGGATGGTTTGCGACCGATTTCTGAAATGAAATGGAATTATAACGGGATGCTAAATCCGGCACTGCCTGAAGTTCAGGAATGCCAGCTCAATATAATTCGTGAGTTTGTAAAAATGTATCCATCCGTCAAAGGGATCATCCTGGATCGGATGCGCTACGATGGAATTACTTCCGACTTCAGTCCGCAGTCTAAAGCCATGTTTGAAGACTACGCTGGAATTAAAGTCGAAAAATTCCCCGAAGACATTATCTACTGGGTAACAGATGAAAACGGAGCCGATGTATGGAAGCGTGGTAGGCACTTCAACCAATGGATTGAGTGGCGTGCGACGATTATTCATGATTTTTGTGCCGATGCCAGAAAAACGGTCAAAGACATCGATTCAAATATCGATTTCGGAATTTATGCCGGTGCCTGGTATCCGGTTTATTACGAGTTGGGTGTAAACTGGGCCAGTAAAAAGTACAACCAATCTGTGAAGTATGATTGGGCGACAAAAAACTACCGCAACACCGGTTATGCCGAATTGCTCGATTTGTTTGTGGGCGGGCTCTATTTTAAGGAAGTGACCATTGAAGAAGTGGAAAAGATGAATGAAGAGATGATGGCTAACCGAACCGAGGCAGCCATGGGCAAGGGGCGTGAATATTGGTATTCGGTGGAAGGTTGTGCTGATATGGCTAATGAGCTGATTCAGGGAGCGACTCCTTTTTGCGGAAGTATCTATGTTGATCAATATGAAGGGGACAAAGAACAATTTGCTCGTGCATTGAAAATGGCCTTAGACAAATCGGATGGCTTGATGCTTTTTGATATTGTACACATCATCGATCGCGATTGGTGGGATGTCCTTAACGAAGCTTTAACCCAATAGAGGCAGCGCGATGAGTAGAAGTATTATACGCCTGCTTTGGGCTTTGTTTGTGGGGTGTGTTTGCATACTCTCAGCGTGTAAGGATCAGAATGAAGTGATTCCTGAGCCTGAACCAGACCGCCCCGCTGCCGCCAAGCCTAAGTATTTATGGTTTGACGCTTCTGCTATTTTTCAACGTTTCAGCCATATCGATTCCATTCAGTATTACCTCGATAAATGCCTTGAAATTGGAATAACCGATTTGGTTGTTGATGTGCGTCCGGTGAGTGGTGATGTACTTTATGCGAGTGATATTGTTGAGCAGTTGGTTGATTGGAAGGGATATCACCGTGAAACGGACTGGGATTATCTGGATGTATTTATCCGGGAAGGTCACCAGCGAAACTTACGCGTGCATGCTTCCATTAATGTTTTTTCAGGTGGGCACAACTATTTTGATGCAGGCGTTGTTTATCGCGATCCTGCATTTGCTGAACTGACCACCTTGTTGAATAAGCCGGAGGGTTTGGTTGACATTAAAACGCAAAAGTCGCAGTATGCTGCGTTTTTTAATCCGGCCAACCCCAAAGTGCAGGACTATTGCATAAGCATTATTGAAGAGTTGGTTACGGGATATGAGCTGGATGGCATTATCCTCGATCGTTGTCGGTTTGATGGTCTCGATAGTGATTTCAGTCCCTTCTCGCGTCAGCTATTTGAAACGTATATCGGGCAAACTCTTGCTCGCTTTCCGGCTGATATTTTTCGCTGGAAAAAACTGAATAACGGAGATTGGGGCAGAGAGGCTGGTCCGTTTTATCCTCAGTGGTTGGAGTGGCGAGCCAAATTGATTCATGACTTTTTTGCCTTGGCCCGTGAGCGGGTAAAAAAACTGAAGCCGGAAATAGACTTTGGTACTTATACGGGAGCCTGGTACCCTTCTTATTTTGAATTTGGTGTAAACTGGGCCAGTAAAAAGTACAACCCTCAAGAAGATGATTACACCAACTGGATGTTTACCGGCAACTATAAAAATTTCGGTTATGCTGATCTGCTTGATACTTACATGACCGGCGTGTATTATAACCAGGTATATGGACCGGGTTGGTACACGATTGAAGGAGGACTTTGGAAAGCAAAGGTCTTAACCAAAAAAGAGGTGCCGGTAATCGGAAGTTTGTATGCCGACTTGTATCAAACGAATGGCAGTGATTTGATTGATGCCGTTGAACTTTGTCTGACACTGTCTGACGGATTGATGATTTTTGATATCGTTCAGGTGATTGAGTATGATTTGTGGGATGAGATCAGAAAAGGAATAGCGAAGGCAAGCGTAGAGGGTTGAGTAACATCTCCTTTTTGGCAGGTCGCCGTTAAAAGAGTGGAAGTATAGAAATGAAAATGGATTAATTATGAACTGGAAATTAAAAATAGCATCAATTCTGATCAGTTTTTTTCTGTTTTCCCTTTCGGGAAGCGCAAGTGATGATGATCGGATTGTAAAAGGAAAAGTTTCAGCTGCCGGAAAAGGCTTGGCAGGTGTGGTGGTTACTGATGGGGAGAACACGGTAATAACCAATAAAAAAGGAAATTACACGCTCCGGGTATCCGAGGCGAGTAGCTTTGTGTATATTTCTTCGCCATCCGGGTACACGGTTCCTGTCGTAAATTCAGTACCGCAATTTTTTCAGCCGGTTTCTTTCAGTGAAAAAATGAAAGCTGTTGATTTCCAGTTGCAAGAAATGGCTGTTGATGATAGTAAGCATGGCTTTGTGGTTTGGGCTGATCCGCAGCTTAAGACTAGTGAAGAAGCGTTACTGGCAAAAGAAGTAGCACTGGATTTACAAGAATTACTGGACGACTATGCACCGCGCCCTTTTCATGGCTTGGGATCCGGTGATATTGTTGGTGATATTCCTGCTTTGTACGACAGCATAAAAAGCCTGTTGGCACCCACGGAAATTCCTTTTTACCAGTCCATGGGGAATCATGATATGTATTTCACCAAGCGCTCGAACAAAGATGCTGAGCAGACTTTTGAGAAGTATTTTGGGCCCGCTTATTATTCATTTAATCGTGGGGAAATCCATTACGTGGTATTAAATGATATTTTCTACCTGGGGCGCGATTATTTCTACATCGGGTATCTAACGGAAAAACAACTGGCGTGGCTGGAAAAAGATATGGCGCATGTTGACGAAGGAACTACCGTGGTGGTCAATCTTCATATTCCAACAACCTTAAATGAGCAGGATTTGAAACAATTTTCATATTCAACCATATCGCAGTCGGTTGCTAATAAGCACGCCTTATACGAAATTCTGGAGCCATATCAAGGACATATTATTTCCGGGCACATCCATCAAAATAGCAATACTATCATTTCTCCATGCTTGATCGAGCACAATGTGTCGGCCGTTTGCGGTGCCTGGTGGCAGGGGCCTTATGCTGTGGATGGAACCCCAAAAGGCTATGCTGTTTTTGAAGCGAATGGGTCGGAACTGAGTTGGTATTTTAAGAGTTCTGGCTACGACAAGAACTACCAATTTCGTGCTTATTCATTGGGAGCTAACCCCGAGCAGCCTGATTTTGTGACCGCGAATGTATGGAACTACGATCCGGAGTGGAAAGTGTATTGGTACGAAGATGCCCAGCGAATGGGCGAAATGGATGCCTACAGCGGCAAAGATCCGGAAACAGCTAAAGTATATAGCGATAAGGATAAACTTGCTTATAAGTGGGTTGATGCCCGAAAAAACAACCATATGTTCCGGGCGAAACCTCTGGATTCATCAGCAAAAATAACGGTTGAAGTGGTCGATCGTTTTGGTAATAGCTATAAACAAGATTTGGAATAACGAATAATAGGATGGAGGACGCTTTGCCTGCGTGGATGGATCATGCATGGTGACTGGATTCTAGTATTCAAAAAGCAAATAATCTATCGGGTTTAAAACGAAGATTGAAGTTGAGTGTAATAGCCTGATTAGAATATACGAACGACTAATAATTGAAAGAATGAAATTTGAACTAATTGACATAGCGATCATTGTCAGCTACATTATCCTGAGCATTTTTATTGGCTTTTGGATTTCTCGAAAAGCCAATAAAAATCTTCAGAACTATTTTTTGGGAGGTAATCAGCTTAAATGGTATTACCTGGGGCTTTCCAATGGATCAGGTATGTTTGATATTTCCGGGACAGCCTGGACGGTGACCATCTTTTTTGTGTATGGGGTGAAGAGTATCTGGATTCCCTGGCTTTGGCCGGTGTGGAATCAGATCTTTATTATGGTGTTTATGTCCATCTGGTTGCGCCGATCGAATGTGATGACCGGAGCCGAATGGATTATCACGCGCTTCGGAAACGATAAAGGTGGAAAACTGTCGCACATCATTGTGGTTGTTTTTGCCATCATTAGTGCTATTGGATTTATCGCCTATTTCTTTGTGGGCATTGGAAAGTTTGCCGTAACCATTTTTCCTTGGGATTTGGCAATCAATATTGGTTCAGTTCACCTCATTTCTGAATATGTGTATGCCACAATCCTACTTTCGTTAACCACGCTTTATGTGATTAAAGGGGGAATGTACAGTGTGGTAGCTACGGAAGTAATGCAGTTTTTTGTGATGACCATTGCCTGCGTGGCCGTTGCCTGGTTTGCCATGGTTAATGTAACGCCCGAGCAAATTAATGCGGCTGTTCCCAATGGCTGGTTTGATATTATGCCCTCGTGGAACACCGGTTTGGACTGGTCTGGTATTTTCGATCAGGTGAATGATAAAATAGCGGAAGATGGCTTTGGCATGTTAGGTGCTCTGGTGATGATGATGTTCTTTAAAGGGATTTTCTCCAGTATGGCCGGTCCGGTTCCGGGCTACGATATGCAGCGGGTGCTTTCGACTCAAACTCCGCGCGACGCGGCAAAAATGAGTGGTTTGACTTCATTGGTGCTTTATCCTCCACGTTATTTGATGGTGGCTGGTTTAGGGATACTGGGACTGACACTGGTTGTACCCATGATGAAAGCCAGCGCAGGAGAAGTCGATTTTGAGAAAATCTTACCATTCGTCATCAATAATTTATTACCTGTTGGCCTGAAAGGTTTAATTCTTGCCGGACTATTAGCTGCTTTTATGTCTACCTTTTCGGCTTTCGTTAATTCGGCCCCGGCTTATATTGTCAACGATTTATACAAGAAGTACATTAACCCAAATGCTTCCAATAAAAAATACATCCGCATCAGTTACATTGCATCTATCGGCATTGTGGTAGTTGGCATTATTTTCGGGTTTTTCTCAGCGTCCATCAATTCGCTTACCTTGTGGATTACCTCATCGCTTTATGGTGGCTATGTGGCGGCCAACGTGCTGAAATGGGTGTGGTGGCGCTTCAACGGTTACGGGTATTTTTGGGGCATGGTTGGTGGTTTGCTGGCTTCAACTATCAAGTTTCTTTTCTTCCCCAATACACCGGATATTTACCTGTTCCCTCTCATTTTATTGGTGGCTTCAACCGGAAGTATACTTGGGTGTTTGCTCACTAAGCCGGTGGACGATGAAACCCTGATAGAGTTTTACAAGAATGTTCGACCGTGGGGATGGTGGGGAGCAGTGCATGAAAAAGCGCAAAAGGTTTATCCCAACCTGACTAAGAATAAAGATTTGGCGCGTGATAGCTTCAATGTTCTGATTGGTATCATTTGGCAGATGACACTCATCGTTGCTCCAATTTATTTAGTGATCAGACACTACAATGGCTTGTTTATCGCCTTGGGCGTATTTGTTGTTACGTCTGTGGTGCTGAAGTTTAACTGGTTGGATAAGATTAAGGATTATGAAGAAATCTAAGAACAATAGAGTTTTTATTCAGCTGGTTGCTTGCCCCAATCAGAGCAGCTTTATGTTCTCCAATAAATTGGCGGCACCAAATACGCAGCTTTGCTGTCAACGAGGTATTATGGAATACGGAAAATGACTGTAAGAAATTAAGAATATTAAAGACATAAAAATATAGGAATGAAGATTAAAGGAACTTTTTTGGACGAAATCAGTCATGATATTCCACACCAGAATTGGGGCAGAAAGGAATGGGATCTGGATTTTGCCTATATGAAGCAGGTTGGCATCAACGCGGTAATTCTAATTCGTAGCGGGTATCGTAAATGGCTGACTTATCCTTCTAAAATATTGATGGAGCAGGAGAGGGCCTATCAACCATCGGTTGATCTCGTGCAAATGTTTCTGGAATTAAGCCATAAGCATGGCATGGATTTTTATTTCGGCTTATACGATTCCGGACGGTACTGGGTGAATGGCGATTTTCAGTCGGAACTGGATTTAAATAAAGCCCTGATTGATGAGGTATGGGCCAAATACGGTCATATGCCAGCTTTTAAAGGCTGGTATATCTCGCAGGAATGCAGTCGTAAAACCGGATCGATCATTAAAATGTATTCCGGGCTGGGAGATCATTGCAAAGCGGTTTCAGGTCAGCTTACCACGCTTATTTCACCTTACATTGATGGCATAAAAAACATCAGCCAGTATCAGGCCAAAACAAGCCGTTCCGAAGGCGTGAGCCTGAAACGTCATGAAGAGGATTGGAGCGAGATTTTTGATGGTATTAAGGATGCGGTGGACATTGTTGCTTTTCAAGATGGTCATATTGAATTTGATGAGCTGGATGATTTTCTGCAAATCAATAAACAAATGGCTGATAAGTGTGGCATTCGGAGCTGGACCAATTCAGAGACGTTTGATCGCGATATGCCCATTAAGTTTTTACCCATCAAATGGGAAAAGCTTTTGATGAAACTGAAAGCAGCCGAACGCGCCGGTATGGAGCAAGCCATCACCTTTGAGTTTTCGCACTTTATGAGTCCGCAGTCGGCTTACTTGCAGGCCGGACATTTGTATAACCGCTATCAGGAATACCTGGATCAATTAAAGTAATGGCTGACGCAATGGAAAAAATAGATTTTAAACGATTAGCTGAAGAATATGAAAAGGAACTGCTTGAGAATGTCGTTCCCTTTTGGTTGAATTGTTCACAGGACAAAGAATACGGCGGATTTTTTACTTGCCTCGATCGTGAAGGAAAAGTGTTTGATACCGATAAGTTTATTTGGTTGCAGGGACGCGAGGTCTGGCTGTTTTCGATGTTGTACAACCAGGTGGAGCAAAAGCAGGAATGGCTGGATGCGGCCATTCAAGGAGCTGAGTTCCTTAAAAAATACGGGCATGACGGAAATTTGAACTGGTACTTTTCGCTTACGAAGGAGGGAAAACCCTTGGTTGAGCCCTACAATATCTTTTCGTACACCTTTGCCAGTATGGCTTTTGGTCAGCTAAGCAAAGCCACCGGAAACGAGGAGTATGCCGATATTGCTAAAAAAACCTTTGAGCTTGTTCTGGCTAAAACGAGCAATCCCAAAGGGCAGTGGAATAAGGCCTATCCGGGTACCCGAAACCTGAAAAACTTTGCGTTGCCCATGATTTTGTGCAACCTGGCCTTGGAAATTGAGCACTTGTTGGATAAAGATTTTCTGAAAGAAACGATGGAAACCTGCATTCATGAAGTGATGGAAGTGTTCTTTCGGCCGGAGCTTGGGCTTGTCGTTGAAAATCTGAATACGGATGAAACGTTGTCGGATACGTTTGACGGACGCTTGCTTAACCCGGGACACGCCATTGAGGCCATGTGGTTTATTATGGACTTGGGCGTTCGATTGGAACGTCCGGATTTAATCACGAAAGCCAATGAGATTGCCATTCAGATGGTTGAATATGGCTGGGATGAGGAGCATGGTGGTATTTTCTATTTCATGGATCGCCTGGGACATCCAACACAGCAGCTGGAATGGGATCAAAAGCTTTGGTGGGTTCATATTGAAACTTTAATTACCATGCTGAAGGGCTACCAATTGACTGGTTCTGCGAAAAGTTTGGAATGGTTTCAAAAAGTGCACAATTATACCTGGTCGCATTTTAAAGATGAAGAACATGCCGAGTGGTTTGGTTACCTGAATCGTCAAGGCGAGGTGTTGCTTCCGCTGAAGGGTGGAAAGTGGAAAGGGTGTTTCCATGTGCCACGCGGACTTTACCAGTGCTGGCAAACCCTGGAGAAAATTAATGATTCAGTGAAATGAAAAAAGTGTATTTGTTAAAAATATGTTTGCTGCTTGTCGTTGTGGCTTGGTGCTCTTCCAGCACTTGGGGATCCGACAAAACGACGTTTTTTGCGGCCGATAGCCCGGAGTTTCAATACATGGGGCGGGTGGCTATTGATGAAGGAGAAGCAACTTACAACTGGCCCGGAGTAACGGTTGCCGTCGATTTTTCAGGAAAATTGCTTGGCATCCGCCTGCACGGTGGCGAGCGCAATTATTTCAACGTTTGGGTTGACGATTATCCGGAGCAGGTAGTACATGCCGAAAGCGATACGGTTTGGTGGTTTCCGGAACGTCTTTCGCGAGGACAGCACCAATTAAGGCTGGTTAAGCGTACCGAAGCGGATATGGGGACGGCTGTGTTTTATGGGCTGCACCTTGGAGAAAAGGAGAACTTAATTCAACCGGCTGCTTTGCCAGAACGGAAACTTCTGTTCATCGGAAACTCCATCACCTGTGGCTATGGAACCGAAGGGGGAAATCGTACGGAACGTTTTAAGCCGTCAACCGAAAATTGCGAAAAATCGTATGCGCCGATTATGGCACGTGCGTTTAACGCACAGTATCATCTCATTTCTCACTCGGGCTTGGGAATGGTACGTAATTATGGTGATCCGGAAAAGATTTCGGTAAAACTGAGGCCCATGCCGGCACGCTTGGATTACCTGTTGGACAATGATTCAACAAGGCGTTATGATCTGAATAATTACCAGCCTGATGCGGTTGTCGTTAATCTTGGAACCAACGATTTTTCCACTCAGCCATTTCCGGATGAAGCCGATTTTGTAGAAGCAGGAAAAGCGCTGGTGCATCAACTGCTGGCGGCTTATCCTGGAGTGAAGATTTTCTGTATTACAGGACCTATGATGGATGAACCTGCCTTTACCTACACCAAGAGGATGGTGCATGAGGTGCGGGTGGAAACCAATTCGGGGGATGTGGTCTTCTTGGGGGTGCCTCGACAGCTATTGAATCCGGAAACGGATTTAGGTTCCGATTCGCATCCGTCCTACCGAGGACAGTTAAAAACAGCGGGCTTGATATTGCCTGTAATGGGAACGGTATTGAATTGGGATTTTTCCATGGACGAGATGTTGCCGGTTTTAAAGAGTCATTGAGCTGAGGCAGGAGGCTGCCTTTTTTTGAACACGTTTAGAAGAGCTAAAAGAAATAACTGAAGATAAATCAGCAAGAAAATAGGGCCCGGTTTTGACCATCTTATTTGCTAAAACAAAATTGATATGAAAAGACGTAGTTTTATTGGGTTGCTCGGAGCAACAGGAGGCTTGCTGGCTAATGCTCCGCTGATCGCAAGTCCTGCTGGGAGACCGGTTCAATCGGCAAAACGCAATAGACGGAAAGCTGAAAAAGAGATGAAAGCAGACCTAGTGATTGCAGGTGGCGGAATAGGTGGTTGTGCATGTGCTTTGGGTGCTTTGCGCAACGGACTTTCAGTAATTATGACCGAAGAAACCGACTGGATTGGAGGACAAATAACGCAGCAAGGCGTACCGCTGGATGAACACCGCTGGATTGAAACCCACGGGGCGACTCAGCTGTTTCGTGAGTTCCGGAAGGCATTAAGACAATATTATAAGCGCAATTATCCGTTGACGGAGGCGGCAGCCGCAAAAGAGAACCTGAACCCTGGTGATGGTGCCGTTTCTCGTTTGTGTGTTGAGCCGAAGGTTGCACTCGCCGTGCTCAATGGCATGTTTGCTCCTTACATTAGTTCGGGGCAGTTAACCCTTTTACTGGAGCATAAAGCAACTGCAGCCGATGTAGTCGGTAATCAGGTGAAAGGTCTGGAGGTTGTGAATAGCCGAAGTGGCGAAGCGATTGTGCTTACAGCACCTTATTTTGCTGATGCTACTGAAATGGGGGATTTACTACCGCTGACCGGGACGGAATATGTAACCGGAACCGAATCGAAAAAGGAAACTGGAGAGTTGCATGCGCCGGAAGTAGGTGATCCTGAAAACGAACAAGCTTTTACCTTGTGCTTTGCATTGGACTACTGTCCGGGTGAAAATCATGTCATTGATAAACCTGAAAGCTATGATTTCTGGCGTTCTTATGTTCCTGATATTAGTCCAGCCTGGCCAGGTCGCTTGCTTGATCTGACCTACTCAACGCCATCAACATTGAAACCCCGAACGCTAGGTTTTCATCCTGAAGGTGGACGCACGGGGGATGTGATGAACTTGTGGAACTACCGAAAAATTATTAATCGTCATAATTTCACTCCGGGTTTTTACGCCGGTGATATGACTGTGGTTAACTGGCCTCAGAATGATTACCTGTTAGGGCGTTTGGTTGATGTTAGCGAGAAAGAATTTCAGAAACATGTGGAGGGAGCCCGCCAACTGAATTTGTCGTTGGTTTACTGGTTGCAAACCGAAGTGGAGCGGCCCGATGGAGGTGCCGGCTGGCCCGGAATTCGTTTGCGTAAGGATGTGATGGGAACCGATGATGGTATGGCTAAATATCCTTATATCCGCGAAGGACGGAGAATTGAAGCTTTATTTACAGTGCTAGAAGAGCATGTGGGCGTTGAAAATCGAACCTTGGTTAAAGGAAAAGAAGCAGCGTCTACCTGTGAGAGTTTCTATGATAGTATTGGTGTGGGCTCGTATTACCTGGATCTGCATCCTTCGACCAAGGGTGACAACTACATCGATCTGCCGTCGTTGCCGTTTGAAGTTCCACTGGGTTCTTTAATTCCCAAACGGATGGAGAATCTGATTCCAGCTAGTAAAAATATCGGAACAACGCATATTACCAACGGTTGTTACAGGCTTCATCCGGTAGAGTGGAACATTGGCGAAGTGGTGGGCATGTTGGTTCATTTTGTGTCGAAAAAGCGGGTTAAACCACGCGAGGTGCGCAAAAATAAAGAACTGTTAGCCGATTTTCAGCAATTCATCCAGAGTCAGGGTGTAGAAATTAGATGGCCGGTATAGCTTAACCCTTCAAAATTGAAACCATAAAACGAATAATCATGAGAAAAATGATCAACAAAAGCATATTGCTCTTGCTTGCATTGACAGCGGCTTGTAGCCCTTCAGCCCAACAGGGGAAGTTAGTAAAAGCTGGCTGGGAAGTGGGGGTTCAGAGTTACACCTTTCATAAATTCACTTTCAAAGAGGCGGTTGATAAAGTGAATCAACTGGGGCTGGGCGCTATTGAAGTGTACTTTGGTCAGCCTCTAGGGAAAGGCATGGAAGGCTCGATGGACTTTCGGATGGATAAGAAAACCCAACATCAAGTGTTGGAATATGCCCGATCGAAAGAGGTGGAAATTGTAGCCTGCGGCGTGGTTATTTGCAAAGACGAGGCCGAGTGGAAACAGCTATTCGAGTTTGCCAATCAGATGGGGATTAAACTAATTACCAGCGAACCCGAGTACAAACACCTGAAATATGTTGATCAGCTGGCGAATCAGTTCGAGATTGACGTGGCGATTCATAATCATCCGAAGCCTTCCAATTACTGGAATCCGGACTTATTCCTGGAGGCGGTTGATGGCTTGAGCAATCGCATTGGAGCTTGTGCTGATGTGGGCCATTGGAAACGCATGGGTGTTGATCCGGTAGAAGGACTGAAAAAATATGAAGGACGCCTGAAAGTGCTTCACTTTAAGGATATCAAAGAAAAGGAAGGAGGCGACGCCGAGCAACACGATGTGATTTGGGGAACCGGTATTCTAGACATGAACGGCATGCTGGTTGAACTGAAAAGACAAGGTTTCGAAGGCTTGTTTTCCATTGAATACGAGCATAACTGGGAGAATTCAGTACCGGATATTCAGCAAAACATCAGCTATTTCAACGAGCTGGCTCAGCAAGTGCTGTAAAAAATACATAGAGCTTCAGGTGATCGACAGCTGAAGCTTTAAAAATACTCATTAGTCGAGTTTTGAATAGTCAGGCTGCTTCGGGATTATCGGACGATAATTTTGGAGCAGCTTTTTTTATGCCGATTTGGTTGTGTCCGCCCCTAAGCAATTTCAGCTGGCTCAATGTGGTGTAGCCGGAACTTGGCTTGAAGGCTTTTATTGGGGCAGTTGGTTAAAGCAGGGAACTTCATCCAGCTTGTTGTCCCAGTTGGCCTTACTGTCCATGAAAATATGCCCTTGTGGAGCAATGGGCACCTTCGTGTCAAGACAGCCTGCCGGAACAACCAATAGCGAGCCGTTTTGCTGAATATTGGGAAGCGCTGACCCGCAAGTAGGGCAGAAGCTTTTGGCGTGTCTGGTTGAGTTTAAACGAAAGGTTTTGACTTTATTTTCTCCTGCTAGCCAGCTTAGCTTTGCTATGGTGGAAAATAAATTAGCGGCATGGGCTGAGCCGGTGTCTTTTTGACAACGTTTGCAATGGCAAAGAAAGAAATGCTCAAGATCTCCTTCAATTTCGAAAGTAATATTGCCACAAAGGCAAGAACCGGTGTGTTTCATCGAAATATCCATTATTGATTTTTTATATTTTGCTTGTTCTCTATGTGGGAACATATTGATCTTGATAAATATAAAAAACTAAGAGTAAAGAAAGAGCTCAAGAGCGTTAAAAAATGGAGTGGAAATAAAAAAAGAGCTGTTCCGAAGAACAACTCTTTTGCACGGGAGGAGCGACTCGAACGCCCGACACCTGGTTTTGGAGACCAGTGCTCTACCAACTGAGCTACACCCGTATTTGAATGCGAGTGCAAATATAGTAAATCTTGAAAAACTACCTAGCAAATATGCCTATTTCGTGAAAAAAAAAATAGTGTGATTGTTTTAGAGCTCTAGAATTAAATCAATTAACTTTTCATCATGATCGAGACTCATTTTTTTGCGTAGCCGATACCGATGGTTTTCTACTCCGCGAACGGATATTCCCAATAAGGGAGCAATTTCCTTAGACGAGAGATTCATTCGCAGAAAGGCACACAAACGAAGATCTTTGGCCGTCAGTTCAGGGTACATCGACTTGATTTTATTGAGAAACTGTTCGTGTGCCCGCTCGAAGTTGGTTTCAAATAATTGCCAGTCGTCATCACTCGACATGTTTTTGTCAATTTGCCTGTTTAGGTGATTGTAATATTTATCAGGGAAACGTGTGCCCAGCTGTTCTTTTTGTTTCGATACAATTTCTTTGATTTCGAGAAGAAATTCATTCTTCTTGATGATTGACATGGTTGAGTTGGCCAGTTCTTTGCTCTTGTGCTGGATTTCGTCGCGTAATTTTTCATTTCGCAAGCGAATCAGTTCCTTTTCTCTTTTGTCGTGCGCCAGACGCTCTTTTTGGCGTGTTTGTTGAATGCCCCAAGCCCGAACCCCGAGCAATGCGGCAATGAAAAGAAGCAGATACGTGATACGCGCATAGTTTGTCAGGTACCATGGTTGAGCTACTTTGAAAGACAGCGAATGAACCTGGCTTTCATTTTCCCATTGGTCAATGGCTTTGACAAGCAGCTCGTAGTTGCCGGCTGGCAAGCGGTCAAAGTTGAAACGTGGTTCAGTCGATTTTTCTGACCAATCCTGATCTAATCCTTTTAAGTATGATTGGAAATATATGGGTTTGTGGGTAAAGTGAGGAAAGGAATAGCGTAGGTTCAGGTTGTGGTATTTGTATTTAATTAAAATTTTCTGGGAGTAGATGGACCCTCTTGTCGTTTCTCCACGGCTGGTGGTGAGCTTAAGTTCGCGTAGCTTAGGTTGAAAAGCTTCAATTACCGATGCTGTGTCGGTTACAGCCGCATCGAGCTGAGCAATTCCATTTTCTAGACATACAATGGCTTTGTTTGCTGTTAGTGGCAAAATGTTTTCATAATCTTCAATCAGCTCATTTCCCGAGAATAAGGATCTGGGGTAGGTTTTTATAGGCTCAATCGTATTATTGAAAATTTTAAATAACCCAAGTTGCTCGCCTGTGATAAACCAATAATGATGGTCAGGAGCGGCAATAATACGCTTAGAGGCTGTGAAGTCACCCAACTGTTCATTCAGAAAATCGTAAGGGAGGATGGAGTCCGCTAAATCATTGTAGGTATACAGGAGGTCTTCGGTGGTGAATACAATTCGGTTTTCAACCTTAAACACATGAACTGAGTGGTCTTTTTGAAACACAGAGTGTTCACCGTAGTAGGTTCGATTTATTACACTGTCGCGCTTTTCATTAAGCTGAAGCCTGTATATTCCACGTCGCATATGACTGGCCCAAATATCGCCCAGGTGGTCAATTTCGATGTAGCGGATCAGGTCAAAAAAACCTTTGATAACACCATCTTGCACATAGGAATCTCCTTCCTGTTTGATCCGGATAATGTTAGAATAGGTGGATTCCAGCAGGTAACCTGCTTTCATCGGGTCCTGACGAATGGAAAAGCCTCCGGACTGGTTGGAAATAAATTGGTGCTTCCCGCCTTTTATTAATAAGGTGCCAGCGTTGTGTCCTGCAAAAAGATGATTGTTAAAGGTCTGAATGTCCCAGACTTGGTCTTGTGTTTCAGGTACGAGTTCGTAGTCGGCCTGGTCATCGCTAAGGCTGCGGCTGAATAGGCCTTGGTTGGTGCCCAGGTAGATTTGATTCTCAAAAACAGCGGCATCGTATACTGCGCCAATATCGGGAAGCAGCTCAATTTTAAAGCCATTGGGACGGTCGTTTGAAATAAAATCGATGCCACTATCCAGTGCCACCCAGATATTGTTGAACTGGTCTGTTGTGATTCCGAGGACCGTGTTGTTTTGGAGCCCTTTTGAGGTGTTGTAGCTGGTTGACAAGCTGCCATCTTTTTCAAAGATAAGGATACCATCAAGTAGTGTCCCTATAATTAAACGCCCCTGCTGGTCAAAGAATCCCCGGTTCACCTCGTTTTTCTTGAAATAGTCAGTCCAGTCTGGGTTCCATTCTTCAATTGACTGACCGTCACAAATGAAAATGCCATTGGAGTTGGTCCCAAGCATGATTTGATTGTCCCCGTAAGGAAGAATAAAACGAACCATGATGCCTTTAAAAAAGGGCGACTGGATGTAGGGGACCGTTTGTCCGTTTTCTATTTTAAAAATCCCCTGATCCTGAACCGCAAGCAGGATCTCATTGCGCACACGGTGCATGGTATTGCTAAATCCGGGTAATCGGATTGCCTTAATTTGCTTGTTGCGATAAACTAAAACACTGTTGAACGAGTGAAAATAAACAGCGTCATCTTGTATGGCAATGTTCCAGAACTCTTCATTGTCTGAAAAATATTGAGCGACAAGCTCATTCAGCGAATGGTATTGTAAAAGGCCGGTGTAGTCGGTCAGCCAATAGCCCAGCTCGCGATAGCCACTAGTGTAAATCAACGAGTCGGAAACGGCCCGCACCGAACGCAGGTTAGTTTCGTTTGGAAGTTGGTAGAGTTTCCAATCCACTCCGTCAAATTCGAGCAGGCCACCATGGTTGGCAAAATAAAGAAAGCCATTAGGGCTGCGATCAACAGCCCAGTTTTGGTTGGATGCCTGGTAAGTATCTTTCGAAAAGCTCTTGATATTGGAGGCTGGTGTTCTTGCTTCCAGTTTGGCGCCGGAAATAGTCAGCTGCAGCAAAATCAGTAGGCCATAAATTGAATAGGGCACATTGTTTTTTCTCATTCTCTTTCTTGTTAAAAAACGAACAACAGCAGCAGTTTTAAAAAATGAATTGTCAGGGGATGGAGGTCACCTGGAAGGGGATTAACGATTCCCCTAATTTTTCGTATCCAAAAATAGCAATTCTATGTGTCTTGTCCTCTTTTTCTAACTAAAGAAATAATTTTGGATGGCTTTAGAAATAGGGTATTTGTTACTTTTTGTGAAAAACATGTTTTATATCATATTGTATCTGCTGAAGAAAATGTGAGAAATGTGAACAGGTTATATTCATGAAAGAAAGTTTTTTAGCGTCTTGTTTATTTATAGGTGTGAGGTAATGATGAGGGGTGAAATTGACTTCACCATGTTAAGAGAATTAGAAGTGTATGTGAATTTTTCTTAAAATCTTGCCGCAGGTGTAGATTAGCGACTCAAACTGAATCAAAAAGGTGTACTATGAAAAAACTAATGTTTCTATTTTACTTGATTTTTTCAGTTACAACTGTTTTCTCGCAGCAAAATGCGATAACAGGGAGCGTAACTGAAGCTTTAACTGGTGAGCCTATTCCCGGGGTTAGTGTTATTATAAAAGGCACGACATCTGGAACGATCACCGATTTTGATGGAAATTATACCATTGAAGCTGCCAATACAGATGTGCTTGTATTTAGCTTTGTTGGTTTAGCCGCTCAGGAAGTTGCCGTTAATAGCCGGACAATGATTAATGTTCAATTGGAAGAATCCACAGAACTTGTAGACGAAGTCGTTGTGGTTGGTTATGGCCAACTGAAGGTGAAAGACCTCACTTCATCTATTTCTACAGTAAATTCCGAAGAACTTCAAAAGACTCCATCCGGTCAGGCTATGCAAGCTTTACAAGGTAAGGTTGCCGGAATGCAGGTTGTGAGTAGTGGAGCACCTGGCGATTCCCCTACCATTCGGGTGCGTGGAATCGGATCTTATCCGGGAAGTAATAATGAAGCACCGCTTTATGTTGTTGACGGAATGTTTTTTGACAATATCGACTTTTTGAATACATCCGATATTGCTTCTATCTCTATTTTGAAAGATGCCTCGGCAGCTGCTATCTATGGTGTGCGTGCCGCTAATGGCGTTGTTCTTATTGAAACCAAATCGGGGAAAAGTAATCAGAAATCCGAAATAACTTATGATGGTTATTATGGTATTCAGGTTGCTCAAAACGTACTGAAGATGGCGAATGCCGAACAGTATACCACGATGGCTATGGAATCAGGCTCTCAAACAGATATTGATAATATTTATAAAGCCATGCAACGTTATGGCCGGAGCCGGATTAATCCCAATGTACCTGACGTGAATACTGATTGGTACGATGAGATTATGCGTGTTGCTCCCATTCAGAATCATAGTTTGAATGTGGCTGGAGGAAGCGATAAAGCGACCTACGCAATAGGAACCAGCTACTTTGGGCAGGAAGGTATTCTGGATATGAAAAACGAGTATGAGCGTTTTAACCTGCGTTCGAAAGTTGATTTTAAAGCGACAGATTGGTTCACCATTGGTGGAAACATGATTTTTAGTAACGCGACTAAATATGGTCAGGAATCAAGTGCCTGGAGTATGGCTTACTGGGCCGTACCAATTTTGCCTGTTTATGACGAATTGAACACGGAGGCTTGGCCAACTAACTACGCCAGCGCCGAGCACCTTGGTTATCGTGGTGGCCAGAACCCCTTTGCGGCAATCGACTTCAATAACCATCAGCTGAAAATTCGTAAGGTTTTGGCTAACTTCTACGCCAAGGTGGATTTGATTCCGGAAAAACTATCGTTTAAAACAAGCTATAACCACAACTTGACCTCGTTGAATAACCGGGATGTGGCTTTGCCCTATTTTATAAGCACCAACTTTAAACGGGTTGATGCGACTCTGACGAAGAGAAGTGAAACGTATTCGAACCAGATTTGGGATAATGTTTTGACTTACGATGATAGTTATGAGAAGCACAAATGGACCGTCATGGCTGGTACATCATTTCGTGACGAGGCTTATGATATGCTGACTGCTCAGGGAGTGAACTTCCCCGTTGATCAGGAAGAAGCGTGGTACATTAGCCAGTCAGACTTGGCTAACATTCCTACTACAGCAGTGCGCGATGGGGGAAGCAGGCAGTATGGAATCTCTTATTTTGGACGAGTTTCGTATAATTTTAACGACCGTTATCTGCTGTATGGTACAATGCGTGCTGACGGAAGTTCAAAATACCAGGAGAAATGGGGTTACTTTCCAACGGTTGGTGCTGGATGGGTTGTTTCAGAAGAGAGCTTCATGGAAAACCTGCAAGTGATTGACTTTCTGAAATTGCGTGCGAGTTGGGGACAGCTTGGAAACGACAAAATACAAGCCAGTGATGGTGCCTCCACAACAAATGTTGTGACAACTGCTTTTGATGATATCTTGTATAGCGGAACAACAACTGCAAGTACTTATTCTTCTTTAGAGTGGGAGGTGACGGAAGAAGCCAATATCGGACTTTCATCTCAGCTATTTGATAGCCGTTTGTCCGTTGAAGCTGACTACTATATTCGTGATACAAAAAATGCTGCTATTCGCGTGAAAATTCCTTCAACAGGAAACAGCGTATTGCGTAATGTAGGGGTGGTTCGTAACTCCGGCTTTGAGTTAGCAATGAACTGGAATGATGAAATTACTAAAGATTTGAGCTATTCGGTTGGAGCCAACATTTCAACACTGAAAAATGAGGTTCGTGATTTGTATGGACAGCCTTATATTGATGGAGGTTCAGCTGAATTCCGCCAGCGTTCAATGGTAGGTGAGTCTTTGTTGGCTTTCTTTGGTTATGAGGTTGCCGGTGTTTATCAGAATGATGAGCAAATTCAAGCCGATCCGGCTGCTGTTGCCAACAACCTTGTTCCTGGTGATTTTATTTACCGCGATCAAAATGGCGATAATGTTATTAATGATGATGACCGCGTGGTACTGGGATCTTACTTTCCAACCTTTATGTATGGCGCCAACTTGGGGCTTAACTATAAGAAGATTGAGTTCTCTGCCAGTTTTGTTGGACAGTCAGGAAACAAAATTCTTAACCGTAAACGTGGTGAAGTAATCTGGACTCCTGATTATAATATGGATGCGGATCTTGCTATTAACCGCTGGCATGGTGAAGGAACTACCAATAAGTATCCCTCTTCAGCAGGATTGAGAAAAGGATGGAATCAAAAAATGAGCTCGTTCTTTGTTGAAGATGGTTCATTCTGGCGCATTCAAAACATTCAGGTAGCATATAATTTCGATAATAAGAAATTGTTTGGAACAGAAATGCCAAACACCAAAATTACGTTAACGGCCGATCGTCCGTTAACGGTATTCAACTACAACGGATTCAATCCTGAAGTGGCAGATGGGATTGATCGTCAAACGTATCCTATTCCTGCTACCTACACCATTGGGTTGAATGTTAAATTTTAATCGATTAAAAAGCAAAAAAATATGAAACTAAGAAAATATACCATCAAGCTCGCTGTTTTGGGTGCCGTTTTGATTGGCACAGCAGCTTGTCATGACTTGCTTGACAATCCGGCAGAGAATAAATCCTTCACTGAGGAAACAGATTACACGAAGAGTGAAGATATGATTTTGCCCTTGATTGGAGCTTACGCTGAATTTAATACCAGAGGCTGGGAAGACTTTCCATTAATTTCAGTACGTGGAGATGATGTTAATCATGGTGGATTGGGCGATCAGCAGGACTTTGCAGAAGCTGATAAATTCAATTATAACAAAGATTTCTGGATGTTTAACTCCATTTGGCAAAACCTTTATGCTGACATCTTTGATGCACATTCAGCCATGGAGCAGATTGAGCTGTATAAGGAATTTGCCAGCAATCAGGCTACAGCTGACCAGTATATTGCCGAGGCCAAAACGCTTCGTGCCTGGCTGTTATTTCAATTGTCTCGTGTTTGGGGCGATGTGTTTATTACAACAACCTCAGACCCATCTGACTTACTGGTGTTGGACGTATCAACAAAGGCAGAGGTGATGCAACACATTTCGGATCAAATGGATGAAGCGATTTCCAATTTGCCTGCGGTGCATCCTAATGAGCGTGCCGACATTCCTGGAGGAGTGACAAAATATACGGCTTTGGCCATTAAGGCAATGGCTAACCTGGAGTTGAAAAATTATCAGGGCGTTGCCGATGCCACTTCACAAATCATTAGTTCTGGTAAATTTTCATTGGACCCCGATTTTTATAATCTCTTTAAGATTCCGGGAAAATTGAACGATGAAAATCTGATGGAGTTGCAATTTTCTGACTTTGGGCAAGCTTCCGGAGATGACAAAACCTACGATTTTGAATTCTTTGGACCACAAGGATGGACGCCTAAGGTTGCCGGTGCCGGCAGCGGGTGGGGTTTTTATGAGCCTAGTTTGAAGTGGATTAAGTTTATGCTGGATCGTGGAGAAAGAACACGTCTGGAAACCAGTGTGCTATTTACCAATAGAGGAATTGCCGAGATTAAGAAAGATCCGAATTACAACACCTTGCCCGGTTGGATTTCGAATACCACTCCGTCGGGTGATGTGATTAATGACTTTTCAAGAGCCTTGTTTTCCAGTGGGAAGCACTATTTGCCTTCTGACCAGCTAACGCCTGGACGGACTCGCTATGGTACAAACAAGAACTTGATTGTTATTCGCTATGCTGAAATTCTACTTATGCATGCCGAAGCGCTAACTCAAGGTGCAACCAGTTCTGCCATGACTGCAGATGCTGCCGTTAATGCTGTTCGCGCACGCGCCGGACTTGGGAATTTATCTGGGGTGACTCACCAGCAAGTAATGGATGAGAAGTTTGCAGAGTTGGCTATGGAGTGGGGAATTCGCTATTATGATATGGCAAGGCTCGGAGAATATGGTGAGCTGAGCTATGAAGGACGCTCGTTCTCTGAAGACCTGATTTATTTGCCTTATCCGCAAAATCAGTTGGATTTGTTACCTAACCTTGGAAATGCTCAAGAATAACCTTCACTTTAAATTGAAATAGAATGAAACGATTACATAATATATTAGTTGGACTGCTGGTCATCTTTGCAGTTGCTTGTAATGAAGGGATCGATCCGATCAGTAAAGTGGATCCCGGAACGGATGCGTCGGCTCCGGTAATTACTATTAACTCTCCGGCTGAAGGCTATCAAATGAAAGTGCCGGAAGCAACAGCTCCTGTTACCATTGATTTTGAAGCGACTGATGATATCGAATTAGTTACTGTAGTGGTCAAAATCAATGGAGTGGAAATTGCCAGTTATTCCAATCTCAAGGATTATCGCCGGTTAGTTGTTGGAGACCTGATTTTTGATAATGTCACCAACGGAGCACATGTGCTTGAGATTGTAGCGACAGATCTGGAAGGGAAAACCACCACTTCGTCCGTAAATTTTGAAAAGGTTTCTCCTTATAATCGAATGTATAATGGTGAAGTGTTTTACATGCCATTTGATGGCGATTTTATGGAGCTGATTAGTTTTCAGACTGCAGACAAAGTGGGAACTCCCGGATTTGCAGACGAAGCAGTATTGGGAGGTAAAGCGTATAAAAATGCAACCGATTCGTACATCACCTTCCCGATGGATGAGCTGAAAAGCGATGAGTTCAGTGCGGCATTCTGGTATTACCTCGATCCCAATCAACCTAAGGCAGGTGTTTTGAGTGTGGGGGCTGAGCCAGAAAACCGGATGCAGGGATTTCGTTTGTTCCGTGAATTGGACGATGCCACGCAGAAACAAAGGTTTAAACTAAATGTGGGTACTGGTACCGGCGAGAGCTGGAACGATGGTGGATTGCTGGATCCGGCAGCAGGCGAATGGGTGCATATTGCCGTTACAATTTCTCAAACGAAGAATACCATTTATTTCAACGGAGCTGAAATCATGTCTGCAGATATGGCTGGCGTGATTGACTGGACCGGCTGCGAGGCAATTACAATTGGCGCTGGCGGTAAGACTTTTAGTTATTGGGACCACCTGTCAGACTATAGTATGATGGATGAAATGCGGTTTTTTGATAAGGCGCTGACATCATCTGAAATTCAGCAAATCATTTTCAATGACATTCCTTATGAACCCAAATACAATGGCGAAGTGTTCTACATGCCTTTCGAAGGGAGCACGAAAGACTTGGTATCCGACATGGAAGCAACGGTGGTGGGAGTACCCGATTTTGCCAATGGAGCTAAAGGCCAGGCTTATGCCGGCGCTGAAGATGCTTATTTGACTTTCCCGGCTGATGAATTGAAAGCCGACGAGTTTAGTGCTGTGTTCTGGTATTTTCTGGATCCGACGCAGGAGAAAGCCGGTGTTTTGAGCATTGGTGCTGAAGCTGAAAATCGTCAGCAAGGATTCCGCCTATTCCGCGAACTAGATAACGATTCCCAACAACAGCGTTTCAAACTGAATGTGGGGATCGGTGACGGTGAAAGCTGGAATGATGGAGGTTTGGTTGACGCTTCTGCCGGAGAATGGGTAAATATTGCGATTACCATTTCGCAAACAAAAAATACCATTTATTTGGATGGAACTGAGGTTCGTTCATCGGATATGGCCGCGGGTATCGATTGGACCGGCTGCGATGCGATTACAATTGGCGCGGGTGGCGAGACCTTTAGCTACTGGGGCCATTTGTCTGACCTCAGCCTGGTAGATGAATTGCGCATGTTTAACAAAGCCTTGACGCAAGCCGAAATCCAGGCCATCATCGATACTGAAAATTAGTAAAAATATAGTTTAGTTAGGTTTCTTTTAAGTATGAAAGGCTGCTTGGGAGTTTCGGGCAGCCTTCATCTTAAAAGTTAATTTCTACCAGAAGGTAAGTTTTGTTTCTCCGAAGCTTAAAAAGTTCAATGGGGAATAAAGGCATTTTTTTCTTACATATTCAGTCGGGTTTCTTATCCAACTCTCTGAGCTGAGGAAAATAGAACAAAGATAAAATACGTGCAATGAAACATTTAATTATAGGTGGCTTATTATTGTTGTTGGGAGTATCATGTACCAATGCGCCCGAGGAGGCAAATTCCAATGCTGACTTGTCAGATACTCAACTGCTGGATACCATTCAATATCAGACTTTCCAATATTTCTGGGAAGGGGCCGAGCCTAACTCGGGCATGGCACGCGAGCGCATCCACATGGATGGAGTTTACCCACAGAACGATCAGGATGTGATTACGCTTGGTGGCTCGGGTTTTGGCGTAATGGCTATTTTGGTTGGAATTGAACGTGGGTATATTACTCGCGAGCAAGCCTTGGAGCGTTACCTGCGAATTATTGAATTTCTGGGGAAAGCTGATCGTTTTCACGGAGTTTGGCCGCATTGGCTGGAAGGAAAAACCGGCAAAGCAAAGCCATTTAGCAAAAAGGATGATGGCGGAGATCTGGTTGAAACAGCTTTCATGATTCAGGGGCTTTTAACCGTAGCCGAATACTTTAAAGACGGGAGTGCCGAAGAAAAACAGCTGGTTGCTGATATTAACCAATTGTGGGAAGAAGTCGAGTGGGACTGGTATACTAAAGGAGGCGAAGATGTGCTTTACTGGCATTGGTCTCCAAACTACGGATGGGATATGAACATGCCGATTAGTGGGTATAACGAATGCCTGGTTATGTATGTGCTGGCCGCTTCCTCTCCAACGCACGCCATTCAGCCCGAAGCTTACCATAAAGGCTGGGCGCAGAACGGTGCTATTGCTAACGATACGGTTTATTACGGATTGAATACGGTTCTGAACTTCTATGGAAATGGAAATGAACCTACCGGACCAATGTTTTGGGCACATTATTCCTACTTGGGACTGAACCCGAAAGGCTTGTCTGATAAGTACGGAGACTATTGGCAGCTGAACCAAAATCAGGCCATGATTCACTATAAATACGCCGTGGACAACCCGAAAGGCTTTGAAGGGTATGGTGAAAATCAGTGGGGATTTACATCCAGCTATTCGGTGGATGGTTATTCTGGTCATCATCCTGGCGATGCCGACCTGGGCGTTATTACTCCCACGGCTGCCTTATCTTCTTTTCCCTACACCCCAAAAGAATCGATGCAAATGCTGAGGTATTTATATATTGAAGCCGATTCGCTTGTTGGCAAATACGGCCCTTATGATGCATACAGCGTTTCAGCCAACTGGTTGTTGCCACGATACCTGGCGATTGATCAGGGACCCATACCGGTGATGATTGAAAATTACCGCAGCGGTTTGTTGTGGAATTTATTCATGAAAAATGAAGACGTACAATATGGTTTGAATCGATTAGGATTTAGCCATAACTAATACAGAGTGGGAGGATGATCGATGTGTTTGGGTGACTGAATATGTCTTTAGGGATATCCTCCCTTTAATTACTTCTTTTGATTTGTAATGTATTGAGTGTGGATTGCAAACATAAACCTTGAGGCAATGAGACTTTATGGAATAATACGATGGATTGCGCTAATGTCGCTTACTTTTGTTATAACCGTAAGAGCGAGTAGTGCACAGGAATTTGTTTTTTTTAGCGAAGGAACAGATCTGACGTTTTACGACCAAGGTTTGGTTGATGTAGCGAACTTGGGAGAGAGCTCTTTCGAATATGCCCATCCTCCGAATGCGCCTCAGTATAATGATAAGATTCCTTGTTTAGGCACGGCCTATAAGGGACAAACGGCATTGAAGTTTAACTACACTTCTGCTGAAGCGGGGAACTGGAAAGTTCGAATATATCGCCCCGGATGGGACTTGGCTAATGTTTTATCATTGGACTCAATCGCATGCTATGTATATACTGAAAACGAATTACCAAAATCGGCACTGCCACTCATTGGTTTGCGCACTGCTAAAGTAAGCGGAGGTGATGGCGATTCGAAACTTTATTCCCTGAGTGATTTTAATGCAGCCATTCCTGCTCAGCAGTGGACACGTCTTGCATTTCCTTTAAATGAAATTACAAGTGATTCCGAGAATGCATCGCTTGATTTCACACAAGTGAAAGCCATCGTTTTTAATCAATCGGAGCAGAATGGACTTTCCCGTCTACTGCTGATTGATGAAATCAGTGTTTTTAAGAGTCTGGAGCAAGTTCCTCGAATTGAAGACTTACAGGTTGTTGGTTATGATAGCCATGTTGATTTAAGCTGGAGCGCACCTGCAACAGGTTTGACATATAAAATTTATGCCTCCTTTGACGGCGGTGAAAACTATACATTACGTCAGGAAACAACAGAGAACAATTACCTCGATTTTGTGCCTGCAGAAGGCAAAAACACAAGGGTGCACTATCGGATAACAAGTAACTATCAGGGGATCGAATCAGACCCGGTTGAAGGGGCTGCATCGGTTCGTGATTTTTCCGATGATGAACTGCTGGATATGGTTCAGGCCTACACCTTCAACTATTTTTGGGATGGTGCTCATCAAGCGACCGGAATGGCCTTGGAGCGATCCAATGGAAATGACCTTACGGCTGCATCGGGTGCTACCGGTATGGGGGTGATGGCTATGATTGTGGCTCATGAACGGGAGTATCGTCCACGGAGTGAGATAAAAGACAGGATTTTAATGATTCTGGATTTTCTGGAGAATTGCGAGCGTCACCATGGGGCTTGGTCACACTGGTATAATGCGGATACTTATCAAAGTCAGGCCTTCACGCCCGATGATGATGGTGGCGATTTGGTTGAAACCAGTTTTGTCGCTCAGGCACTGATTGCGTTGAGAAACTATTTTCAGGATGGCGATTCCAGGTCGCAGGAAATACGCGAAAAAGCCACCGCCTTGTGGAACGAAATTGAATGGAGCTGGTATCAGCAAGACGGACAGCAAGTTCTTACCTGGCACTGGTCTCCAAGCATCGGGTTTCAGAAAAACATGAAGGTAAGTGGTTGGAATGAAGGTTTGGTAACTTATGTCATGGCAGCTTCATCGCCCACTTATGCAATTAGCAAAGAAGTATACGAGCAGGGATGGGCCAGAAATGGAAGTATGGTCAATCCAAGGACTTTCTACAATTATGAAATTAGTCTGTCGCCGGACTGGGGTGGACCGCTTTTTTGGATCCACTATGCGCATCTTGGAATTAATCCCAATGGGCTGAAGGATCAATATGCCGATTATTGGAAGGAACATGTCAATACTGCACGCATTCATTATGCTTATGCAGTAGATAATCCTCTGAATTTTGCAAGTTATGGTAGTCAGTGCTGGGGTCTCACCGCCAGCGACGATCCACAGGGTTATACAGCTCATCAACCAATGAGTAATGATAATGGAACGATTAGTCCAACGGCGGCTTTGGCAAGTATGCCTTATACGCCTGAAGAATCCTTGCATGCACTGAAATATTTCTATCGCAAGCGTGGTCAGGATTTGTTTGGAAAGTACGGTCCGTACGATGCGTTTAATGATGAAGTGGGCTGGGTTCAAGAAGCCTATATCGGGATTGATCAAGGCCCCATCGTGGTAATGCTGGAAAATTACCGGACGGGACTTTTGTGGGACTTGGTGATGCAGGATGAAGACTTGCGCTCAGGTTTGGATAAACTTGGATTTCAGTATCAGTTTGCGACTGATGTGGATGATCCTGTAAAAACGGAAGCCTTTCGATTCTATCCCAACCCGGCTCAGGATCGGATCTATATTTCCAGTGGAGAGTTTTTTCAGAATAAACCACTTTTACTTCATGCTTATTCGATGGATGGTCGAATGGTTTGGTCTGAGCATATTCAAAATACATCCAAGTTGGTTGAATTGGATTGTTCTGGCCTTGAAGATGGCTTATATCTGATTCGACTACAGAATGAGACTCAGGTAAAGCAGACCAAAGTACTGATAAAGCATTGATGACGATTACGGTGTAGGTTCAGCTATTATAATGACATACAATGAAGATTAGAAGAGTAATTCAACGATTGGCCATAGCAACTATTCTTTTTGCAGCAAGTGTAGGGAATGGAAATGCGCAGTCCATGGGATACAAAACGTATTGTAACCCGATGGATATTGATTATACATATATGGTCTATAATTCCAGTAAAAATATTTCATACCGTTCAGGAGCCGATCCGGCTGTGGTTGAATTCCGTGGGGAATATTATATGTTCGTAACCCGTTCATTCGGCTACTGGCATTCTACCGATTTAATAAACTGGAATTTTATAAAACCGGCACAATGGTTTTTCGAAGGGTGTAATGCTCCCACAGCTTTCAACTACAAAGATTCGGTGATTTACTTTGCCGGCGATCCTGCGGGCTACGGAAGTATTTTATATTCGGACGATCCGAAAAGTGGCAAATGGACACCAACAGCATCTATTTCCAATAACATTCAGGATTCTGAATTATTCATCGATGATGACGGGAAAACTTATCTGTATTGGGGATCATCCAATGTGCATCCGATACGGGTGAAAGAATTGAATAAGAACGACCGCATGCTGGAAACAGGAGTCAAAAAGGATTTGATCAACCTGAACGAAGAAGAACATGGCTGGGAGCGATTTGGTGAAAATAACTTCCATCCAACCCTGAAAGAAGGGTATATGGAAGGAGCTTCAATGACCAAACACAATGGAAAATATTACCTGCAATATGCAGCTCCGGGCACGCAGTTTAATGTGTATGGTGATGGCGTTTATGTTGGCGATTCTCCGCTGGGACCATTCTCTTACATGAAAAATAATCCTATGAGCTTCAAGCCGGGAGGCTTTACCAATGGAGCCGGACATGGGATAACTGTGAAACAAACCAATGGACAGTATTGGCACTTTGGAACCATGGCTCTTGCATCGAACTCGCATTGGGAGCGCCGCTTGTGCATGTTCCCAACTTATTTCGATGACGAAGGCCTGATGCATTCCAATACGCATTACGGTGACTATCCACGATTCGGACCGGATCATCCGACTAAGGCTGGTCAGCATTGTGGCTGGATGCTGTTGTCCTATCGTGGCAAAACAACGGTTTCCTCTTCGCTGATGCAGATCAGAAAGAGTACATCTACCGATAATGATTTTGATATCACCAATATGCCATTGGTGAAAAACAGTGTGGGGGAAATTACCTCAGAAGTGTTGACTGATGAAAGTCCAAAATCCTTCTGGGTGGCAGATGCAAACGATGATCAGCAATGGATAAAAATCGAGATGCTTCAACCCGGAATGGTGGATGCCATTCAATTGAATTTTCATGATCATGAGTCGGGAATTTATACACGCACAGAAGGTTTGCGCCATCGCTTTGCCATTGAAGTGTCAGAAAATGGAGAAGACTGGAAAACGGTGGTGGACCGAAGCAAGAGTTACAAGGATTCTCCCAATGCTTACATCGTGCTAAATCAGCCACAAAAAGCTCGTTTTATTCGGTATAAAAACATTGAAGTTCCGGGCAACAACTTGGCCATGTCTGAAATCCGTGTGTTTGGAACCGGCTTTGGTAAAAAGCCTTCAAAAGTAAAAGCATTTGAGGTTCAGCGTCACGATGATAGAAGGGATGCCTCCATTCGCTGGAAAAAGGTAGATGGGGCACAAGGGTACACTATTCGTTGGGGAATTGCCCCGGGGAAGCTGTATAGCTCCTGGTTGCTTTATGGCGAGAATGAACTGCTGATGCGCTGCCTCGATAGAAATACAAGTTACTACATGAGTATTGAGGCATTTAATGAGAACGGAATTTCAGAACAAACGAAAGAAATTAAAATAGAATAAAATAAGCAAGTATGAAAAAGATAGTTTACTTGATTGCTGCTGTTTCCTTAATGGTTTCCTGTCAGCAGCAAACAGTCGAAACGGAGCAGGATCGCTTTGTTAGTGAGTTGATGAGCCGGATGACCTTGGAAGAGAAAATTGGTCAGTTGAACCTTATTACTCCCGGAGGTGGTATTCCAACAGGTTCGGTAGTGAGTACCGGAGTGGAGGAGAAAGTTAAAGCCGGAAAGGTGGGCGGAATCTTTGGCATCTACGGTCCGGAGAAAGTTCGGCAGGCACAAACGTTAGCTGTTGAAGAGAGTCGGTTGGGTATTCCCATGCTTTTTGGTTCCGATATTATTCATGGTTACAAAACAACTTTCCCTATTCCTCTCGGATTGTCAGGGAGTTGGGATCTCGAGTTGATTGAAGAAACTGCCCGCATGGCCGCCAAAGAGGCTACGGCTGACGGAATTTTTTGGAACTTTTCGCCCATGGTTGATATAGCCCGCGATCCACGCTGGGGACGAGTGGCCGAAGGGGCCGGTGAAGATGCCTACCTTGGCTCTCAAGTGGCTAAAGCCATGGTTCGAGGTTATCAAGGCGATGATTTGGGCAGTTCTACAACTATGATGGCGACTGTTAAGCATATGGCGCTTTACGGAGCTTCTGAGGCCGGACGCGATTATAATACAGTGGATATGAGCCGGCAGCGAATGTTTAATGATTATCTGCCTCCCTACAAAGCTGCAGTTGACGCTGGCGTTGGTTGTGTTATGTCGTCTTTTAATGATGTCGATGGAATTCCGGCTACTGGAAATAAGTGGTTGCTGACAGATTTATTACGTAGTCAGTGGGGATTTGATGGTTTTGTGGTTTCTGATTATACTTCAGTGAATGAAATGATTGCGCACGGTCTTGGAGACTTGCAGGCTGTTTCAGCTCTGTCGCTTAAGGCTGGGCTCGACATGGATATGGTTGGTGAAGGATTTCTGACCACCCTTGAAAAGTCGTTGGAAGAAGGAAAGATTAGTGAAGAAGACATCAATACAGCCTGTCGTCGGGTGCTGGAGGCTAAATATAAATTGGGATTGTTCGAAGATCCTTACCGTTATAATGATATCACTCGTCCTGTAAAGGATATTTTGACGGAAGAAAACAGGGCGCTAGCTCGCAAGGCGGCAGCTCATTCGTTTGTTTTGTTGAAAAATGAAAAAGAGGTTTTGCCTTTGGAGAAAACGGGAACCATTGCCTTGGTTGGTCCACTGGCCAATAGTAAGAACAATATGCTTGGAACCTGGGCGCCGACAGGTAATCCTCAGCTCTCCATTGCGGTGTTGGAGGGAATAAAAAATGCGGCAGGTAAGGGCGTGAGAATCCTGCATGCTAAAGGAGCTAATATTTCAGATGATCCAGAATTTGCAAAAAAGATCAATGTGTTTGGTCCTCGCATCGAAATCGACGAACGCTCTCCTGAAACCCTGCTGAAAGAAGCACTGGCTATTTCAGCTCGGGCCGATGTTATTGTTGCGGTTGTCGGCGAAGCCAGTGAAATGAGTGGCGAATCTTCCAGTCGAACGAATTTATTGCTTCCCGAAAGTCAGAAAAGGTTGGTAAGGGAATTGGCAAAAACCGGAAAACCACTGGTGTTAGTGACCATGAGTGGTCGCCCGCTAGCCTTGGTGGAAGAGAACGAACTGGCCACAGCGATGCTTCAAACATGGCATCCTGGTATTGAAGCCGGAAATGCCATTGCTGACGTGTTGTTTGGCGCGTATAACCCTTCGGGTAAGCTGACGATGACATTCCCTCGAAATGTCGGGCAGGTTCCTATATATTATAGCCATCGTGCTACCGGAAGGCCGCAGGAGGGCGATGAATTCACCAAGTTCAAGTCAAACTACCTGGATGTTTCAAATACTCCGTTGTTCCCATTTGGCTATGGTTTGAGTTATACTGATTTTGAATATAAAAACCTTAGCTTGAGTGTGGATGTGTTGACTGCTGCAGAAGTGCTTGATGTTTCGGTAGAGCTGACCAATACCGGTGATTACGATGGAGAAGAAGTCGTTCAGCTTTATGTGCGCGATTTGGTGGCTTCGGTAACACGACCAGTAAAAGAATTGAAAGGTTTTAAAAAAGTGTGGTTGAAAAAAGGCGAAACGAAAACTATTCGCTTTAAACTGACAGCTGACGAATTGGCTTTTTATAATTTCAACTTGGAGCGCGTCGCTGAATCTGGCGAATTTCAGGTGTTTGTGGGAGCTGACTCGAATGCCGCTCTGCAGCAGGTATTTACTTTCGTAGAGTAGCACAGGGAAAACAAGTTGGCTAAGTATGAGGAATCATCCTGTGCCTGACTAATTCTGTATAGAGCCTAAGCCTACTAAATTAATAAATACGCAAACGATCCCTGATAGCAGGATATAGGTGTGGTTACGGGGAACACTTCGGTATGCTTGTATCAATGATAGGCAATTAGTCAGCGCTTTGAGTGAGTTATAGAATCGAAAAAGGCGGATCAAGAATTTATTTAGAAGCAGAAGGAGAGAGGGCTTATTAGAGAGAGAGAAGAACGGAGGCCAATTTTATATTGAGCCTCCTTTTTGAATTTATATGGTTAGGGCAATAGGCTCTCTTTTCTTATTTGGACTTTGAGGCAGATCCGAGATATCTCTGCTGTGCGACATGGGGTGTTATTTTGAACTTTCAATAACGAGTCAGCCTGTGCCTTGGAAAGCTGTGACTATTGCTTTAAACTAATCGCATTGTGGTTAAGGCTGCCTTGGTTAAACGAAATTTAAGGCTGGTATAAATAAAAAAAAGCTGTAAGCGAATTGCTTACAGCTTTTTTGATGGTCTGCGGAGAGAGAGGGATTCGAACCCCCGGATCCGTGAAGATCAACGGTTTTCAAGACCGCCGCATTCGACCACTCTGCCATCTCTCCATGGGTATGGCGGCAAAAGTATATGAATTTTTTGAAACACAACTGATTTTTTAGGATCGTATTTCAAAAAAAAAAGCATTTCGAGCTAGAAAATAATGGTCTTTGCTGCTTTTGGAGTTGGCTAAAACTTGGAAAATTTGTTGGGGAAGATAGCCTTTTCCCGTTTTACGGGTGAGCCGAAAAGCCTCCACCAATGCTCTATATTGATTTTGCTGTGAGTTCATTGATCGGTAAAAAAGAATATAAAGCAACGATGATAATAATTTTTACTCCACCGGAAATTTATACTGATCCGTTTTATTGAACTTCACATGCTATTTGCTAAACGAGTATTTGAGGGGGTAATCAAAAAAAAGCTGTAAACAAGTTGTTTACAGCTTTTCGTGTGATCGGCGGAGAGAGAGGGATTCGAACCCCCGGATCCGTGAAGATCAACGGTTTTCAAGACCGCCGCATTCGACCACTCTGCCATCTCTCCGTGGATATGGCGGCAAAAGTATATGAATTTTTTGAATCTCAAAAATAATTGGCAAAAAAAATCTTTGAAATAGAAAAAAAAAAAAGTTCAATAAAGGTTGCAAAATTGAATCATATTTTAGAATTTTATAAAACGTAAAATTTAAGCTTTCGAAAGCATTGATTTTGCTAAGGTTTTAGAAAGTTTAAATTCTTTTTTTATGCCTTGAACTTAGAGTATATTAATTATAATGTTATTTTAATCAGTTTATTTTTAACCCTAAACAAGTTTTCTTATGAACAAAGCTCAATTAATTGACGCAATTGCTGAAAAAGCTGGTCTAACTAAAGCCGATGCTAAAAAAGCATTGGATGCTTTTGTAGAATCTACAACTGACGCCTTAAAAAACGGTGACCGTGTTGCATTAATCGGATTCGGTTCTTTTGCGGTTTCAACTCGTAGTGCAAGAACAGGACGTAATCCACAGTCTGGCGCTCCTATTGAAATTCCTGAAAAGAAAGTAGTAAAATTCAAGCCAGGTGCTGAATTGAGTGATGCAGTGTAATGCGCATTATGAAAAAATAATACAGAAAAAGGGAGGTTAAAACCTCCCTTTTTTGTGTCTTTTAAATTAGTAGGGCATCTTACTTCTTTGATTCTTTGTCGTTTGAAAGTACATCGATGTCAAGTGCTCCGGTAATCTTTCCGATGTTCTCCGGATCAATGATCCCACGAATACTGATCAATGCATTGTCGTCACCTCCAACGACCAATAGTAATTCTGAAAACTTGCCACCTCCGGCATCGCGGGCAAAAAAGCGAACCACTTCATTGGCTTCGGTCACTTCCATCAAAACCTCATACTCATGATTTTTAAAGAATCCGTCTGCTTGCAGTTCTTTGTAGAAATCCAGCGAGCGGTTAAGTTCATCATCGTCGACAGCCAGAATGCGGACGCCTTCAAGGCCCGACAGCATGTTGGCTTCGGCCGATCCACTGTCGATCTTACTGGCAAAGCCTAGGAGTGCTCCGCTAATGTTGACGGTTGTGAGCCCTTTCTTGTTGGCATATTTCTCAAACAGCTTATCGACCGGGCTTTTTTGTGCCATCCCTAAAAATGGGATAAGGCAGATTAGGATTAATACGAGCTTTTTCATTGCTATTGTTTTTTTAGTTTTTCATTTATTTTTTCCACTTCCTGTATTTCCTGAAATCCTTTTTCAATTTTATTCAGACCTTTGCTTAAAGGTTGTGAGGCCTTGTTGAGTGTTTTGACCGGCTGAAGTTCTTCAATTCCCTTTTGGTAATAGCCAGCAACGTATTGTAAGGTGTTTGAAGCCGCGGTGTAAGCTTGATCAGGGTTGCTGTAGGTATCTTGCCAGGGTTTCTGATTGCTTGTCAAATTTACCGCTAGAATGGCGATCATTAGAGCTGCTGCAATTCCGCTCACTGTTTGCCACAACCATCGGTAGTGTGTTTTCTCGCGGTGTTCTTGCTCCAGGATGTGATCCATGATATCATCCTCTAGAGCTTCATCTCTTTCTTCAGCTGCAAATTCGAATAAGCCGTTAAAAAAGGACTGTTCCTGTTTCAGCTCAGGGGCTATGTTGTCGGACTTGAAGTAATCGGTCAATACCCGCTCTTCCTGCTCCGTCGTTTCACCCTCCCAATATTTTTGCAGTATTTGCTTGATTTTTTTCAATTCCATATTCTTGATATTTAAAAAGTTCATCTCTCACTTTTTTTCGTGCCCGCGATAGGTTGACACGAATCGCATTGACGTTCAGGCCTGTTTGCTCCGCAATTTCATCATAAGTCAATTGTTCAATATCGCGCATATGCATGATTTTTTGTTGCAACTCAGGCAGTCCGTCAATCAACTTCCTGATTATTCGTGCTGTTTCCGAAAGTTCCAGTTCTTCACTCAGGTCACTTTTCGTTTCATTTTGCCAGCCTGTTTGTTGTTCCTCCAACGAATAGGCTCGATTGGCTCGGTGCAAGTCGTAGCACTTGTTTTTGATCATGCGCATGGCAAATGCTTCGATGTTTTCAATTCGATCCAGATTGCTGCGTTTTTGCCAGAGTTTCAGGAACACGTCCTGAACGGCATCCCGGGCTTCTTCATCATTTTGGGTAAGCCTAGTGGCAAAACGATGAAGCTTGTTGCTTAATGGCAGGACCAATGTTTTAAACTCTTTCGCTAACATGTGCTATTCATTCTTATCTGCTTTCAAAATTAAGACGTATCCGGTGTCTTTTCATTACATCCAACTCGAATTTTAATTTAATGAACTCGTTAAGGTTGAATTATTAGGAGTATGAGAGCAAGCCTGTCTTTTGGTGGGAGGTATTTGTTTCGAAAAAGCAGACAGGAAGGTATTTGGAGCTAAAATCGTTTGAGGAATGAGTGGAGTGGTGGTGAGTTATTGCTTGTGCTTTAAAACAAAAATACCATCCGAACCTCTGTCCGGATGGCATTTTGAGTGTTGTAATATATACGTGAAGATTTGAGTGTGCTTAATACTTATTCGCCTGTTTCTTCTGCTGGTGTTTCTGGTTCAACAGGTGTCAGCTCGAAGTCAACGGTTGTGGTCACTTTAGGCTCAACAACTACCTCTTCGATTAGAAGGGGTTCATAGTCTTCCAATTCACCGGTCATGTGATAAGTACCTTCAGGAAGACCAATTATTTTGTAGTAGCCGGTTTCGTTTGTAAAACCGGAAGTGACAACGGTGTCTGGCTCCATTTCGGGTGTCAGGTTCCATACTTTGATGAGCGCGTTGGGCAAAACAACAGCCGAAGTGTCGGTAACTATTCCTTCAATTTGGCCGGTAAAACCTTCGAATACGCAGCGAACAACTGGTTTAAACAGAAAACCATTAATGCCGGCTGGCGTGTTCATGTTGCCTTGCATAACAAAGGATTTGCTGACATCAAAGTCAAGTAGGACGGTTGATTCCATCCCTTCTTCGATGGTTACCGCAGGCGCTATCTTAATTTTTAGGCCACTGGTGCTGCCGCTCGGAATTTTCAGGTCGAACTCGGTGCCGTCTTTTAGTAAAACTTTGGCATCCACAACGCGTAGTCTGATTTCGTCGTAAGTTCCTGCGTTGATATCAACCGAGGCCAGTTCCAAGGTTACTCCATTGGTTAGGTCCAGCAGGTCAATTTCATGTTCTTCTTCTGAAAGAACAATGAAGGAGCTGTTATTTTCTGCTTCCATTTCCGAGGAAGATCCAATGCTTAGCTGATCAATGGTTACTACAGTCTTGTCTACTATATCAATAGGGAAAGGCGCATCGGTAATATTTACCGTCAGCCGGCCTTTGCCATCGAGGTTTTCGATATTATTTTCGTTTTGCGAACACGCGAAAAAGAGCGTGGTAAGCGTTAAAAGTGAAATTGCAAAAAGTGATTTTTTTCTTAGTTTTTGATGTCTCATAATTAACTATATTTTTTGTGATATTTTATTTCATAATCATAAACTATGTTTTGATGCATATGAGTTATTTTACCTCGATGACAGCGTATTTTGAGATTTTCCAAAATTCTTCCGGATCTTCAATCTGCAAGTACGAAACCTGTCCATCCTCTTCCACTAAGGTATAGGAATTTGCCGGATGTTCTGAAATTATTTTCGCTTTTTTAGAGTGCAGTGGAATAGTTTTGGTCTCCAGAATATTCAATTCAGTAAAGTATTCGTCGTCAAAGTTTTCCTGGATTGTTTTGTTTTGGCCAATCCAAAGGAAACCTCCTTCTTTGGTCAGCAGTCCCTTCTCTTTTAACTCTTTGTAAGTTCCATAAGCAATGTGAGCGGTGTTCAGTTCCACTGTTTTTTGGTCAATGATGTTGAGTTTGCTTTCAAGCGTGTCCGATTGTCTCGCAATTTCGAACTCCATGTTTTCTACTTTCTGGTTTAGGTCGGCAACCAGCTGTTCTTTTTCTTCAATCACCTTGCGGAGCTCGCTCATTTCGGTCGTTTGCAGATTGACGGTTTGTGATAAGGACGCGATTTTTTGTTGGAAGCTGTTCAGTTTGATTCCTGAGTTTTTAAGCTTCTTCTCCAACTCTACAATGTGTTTGCTACTTTCTTCCAGCATCGCATTCATCAGGCTGATATCTGCAAGAATGGCCTGTTTCTGATCGATATTGCCTTCTTCGTTTTGTTCAATTGACAGCTGCTTTCTTTTTTCCTTGATGAATTTCAAGTTGTTTTCAATGTCATTGAAAGCAGTTACCAACTCATTAACCACCGAGTCGCGACCTTCAATAAGTTCGTTGAGATCCATGTTTCTTGAGGCCAGGGTGTCTACTTCTGTTTGTTTTTGAGTGTAAACATAGAATGACCCAACTGCTGCCAGCACAACGATAACAACAGCCGTGATTATAATTCCTAATTGTTTTTTTCTTGTATTGTCCATGATTTTATTCTCCATCCATTTAGTTTTTTCGGATAGGGGATAGACAAGCGCTGTGCCATGAAGAGTTGTGGTAGCTAAGTGCTTGTATGTGTGTGTTGTAGCGTTTGGTCGGAGCGAGTTTTTGTTCTCAATTTGAATACTTCTTTCGCAAATTGATAATATGGAGGGGGATTAGAACTTCGTTTTTTCCTCTTTCAGCATTCGGTAAATGGTTGCCACCCCAATGTCGAGTTTATCGGCTACTAGTTTGATGTTGTTGTCGTACTTTTCGAGGAACCGATTTACAATTTCAATGTTGTATTCGCGCATGCTACGTTCTTCCGTCAGCAGGTTGTCCATCATGTTCTGACCACCAAACACCAGACTTTCTTCTGTAATTTCAGTAGTGTCCGACAGGGTCACTGCCAATTCAATAATTGATTTGAGCTCGCGAATATTTCCCGGAAATGAATAGGACAGCAACTTTTTGCTGGCCGAAGCGCTGAGCGTTCTTTCCTCCATTTGATTTTCTTTACAGAAGGCCTGAATGAAATGTTTGGCTAAAATAATCACATCATTTCCTCGGTCGCGCAAAGGTGGCAGTTCGATGGGCAGGCCATACAGGCGGTAATATAAATCTTGCCTGAAGTTGCCGGCATTAACCTCTTCAACCAGGTTTTTGTTGGTAGCAATAATAATCCGGCAATCGGTTTTTACCGGCTCATTGCTTCCAATGCGGATGATTTCTTTTTCCTGCAAGGCCCGAAGCAACTTTGCCTGAAGGGAAATATCCATTTCAGCCATTTCATCTAAAAACAAGGTGCCTCCGGTGGCTTCCTCGAATTTGCCAATACGGCGAAAAGCGGCTCCAGTGAAGGCGCCTTTTTCGTGCCCAAATAGTTCGCTTTCTATTAAATCTTTTGGGATGGCGGCTACGTTAACCGGAATAAACGGTTTCTTGGCCCGGTTCGAGTTGTAATGAATGGCTTTGGCGACCAGCTCTTTGCCGGTTCCTGTTTCGCCGGTAACGGTTACTGAAATGTTCGTCCGGGTGGCTTTTTCAATGAGCGAGAAAATGTGTTCTGCCGCCGGACTGTTTCCGATAATGGTATTTTGATAGCTGTATTTCTTTTTAACTTCCTGACGGAGCGTAACAATTTCCTTTTTTAAACGGCTTCCCTGTCGGATGTTATTCACGGTGTTGAGTAAGCGTTCTTTAACGTCTGATGATTTGACAATGTAGTCGTAAGCTCCATGTTTCAATAATTCAACCACCACTTCAATATCGTCTTGCTCCGAAATCAGGATCACCTGGATGTCTTCATTGATGGTTTTAATCTCTTTCAGAACATCCAGACCTTTCATGTCGGGAAGGCGGTAATCCAGCGTAACAAGATCGGGTTCCTTATTTAGATTTTTCAGACATTCCTTACCACTGGAAAACGACTCAATTTCATAGTCGGGAATTAAGGACAAATTGTGAACGAGTAGTCTGTTGTACCAGTCGTCGTCTTCAACAACAAATATTTTAAAGGGTTTACTATTGTCCATGCGTTATCTCCAAAAGAGTAATTTATTCCGATTCGGTATACAATAGTATGGAAATAATTTGTGATAATGGAGTATTTGAGCCGGTATTTTAGTTGAAAAGGGGTGATGAAAATCCCTCGGATCACTAGAGTGACCTGGTGGATTAAATTCAAAGAGCTAAATAGTCGGCGACTAAGATGGAGTGTTTAAAAATGACTTTAAATAGCGGTTGGCTTCTTGAACTTCTTGTTTCACATCCTCGAACAATTGGATGATTTTTTGTTCATTTTGAGTGGTGTCGGCTTCCCGTTCCATTTCCTTGATTTTGTTGTATAGGCTTAGCGCTTTGAGGTGTTTGGTTGGAGCTGCCATTTTGTGGGCATATTCCCTGACGAGTCCCCAGTTTTTTATGCGAATGTTATTTTGAATTTCCTTCAGACCTTGTTGACTCGAACGAATGAAGATTTCGACCATTTCCCGCATAAAGTCTTTGTTGCCATCAGCCATGCGTTCAAGCTCACTCAAGTCAATCGAGCTTTTTGAGCGGCTGTTTTTTTCTGTTTTTGCTTGATTATTGCTCTTGTTGATGGTTTCTTGTATGATCTGAAATAGGTCTTTCTCGATAAATGGCTTGGACAGGAAATTATGCATACCTGCTTGTTCACATTTCTCTATATCTTCGGGTTTGCTGGTGGCGGTAAGGGCAATGATCTTGGTGTCCTGATCTCGTTTTAGAATTTGTTGGCTGGCTTCCAATCCATTTAAAACCGGCATGCGTACGTCCATGAAAATCAGGTCAAAGTGGGAGTGTCGGCTTTGGTCAACGGCTTCCTGTCCGTTGGTGCATTCCGTTACGCGGATGTTCCATTTTTCCAGAATCCCTTTAAGTAGATATCGATTAAATTCTTCGTCATCAACAATTAAAATGGAAAGTTTGCTAAAGTTGTCAGGAATGACTCGTTCCGATTTGGTTGTTACTTTGATATTTGCCGGATTGCCTTTTTGATACGGTATTTTGATTGTGATGGTGGTTCCTTGGTGGAGTTTACTGTCGATATGGATGGTTCCTCCTTGAATGTCAATTAGTTTTTTAACAATGGAAAGGCCAAGTCCGGCACCTCCTTGCTTCTTGGTTAGGTCGGTTTCCAACTGTACAAAATCATCAAAAATTACCTGATGGTTTTCCGTTGAAATTCCAATTCCGGTATCGATAACCTGAAAGGTGACCCAAGTGAGAGCTGATCCTCGCGGTTCGTTTGCTAAGACTTTTAGGGTTACGCTGCCCCGGTCGGTAAATTTGATGGCATTGTTGAGTAGGTTGATAAGCACTTGTTTCAGGCGGAACGCATCGCCACAGAGAACCAGCGGGGGGAGTTGCCGGGTATCCAAATTCAGCTCCAGTTGTTTTGTTTCAGCGTTCCCTTTGTTTAGGGTGATCACTTCGGCAAGCAGTTTATCCAGTGCAAAATCAACTTGATCCAGTTGAAGCTTCTGGCTTTCAATCTTCGAGAAATCCAGCGTGTCATTCACCAGCGAAATCAAATGCTCTGTTGAATTATAAATAATTTCCAGATCTTTTTTCCGGTCGGGGGCATCAGTCTTTAGGAGAAGCTGTTCGGTTAAGCCATAAATGGCGTTGATGGGAGTGCGCATTTCATGACTTACTGTAGCAACAAATAACTCTTTGGCTCGTGCCAGCTTTTCGGCATCGGTTTTAGCTTGGTGTAAAATGGTTTGGTAGGCCCGCGATTTATTCAGGTATCGATAAAAGATGAACAATACCAAAAGCAAGAGAATAACGGCCCCAATGGTAAACAGAGTCAGGCGTTTGTAGGTGATGGCAGCCAGTCGGTCAGCTTCCTGTGTTTTGACAAGCAGTTTTTTCTGCTCGCTGGTTTCAAGTTCCGTTATTTGTGTTTTTAGTAATTCGGTTAACTCAATATTCTTTTCGAGCAAAGTTTTTTCTTTAACAGAGAGTGCCTGATTGGAGGTTTTTATACGTTGTTCAATTTCTGCAATTTCCTGTTTGATCGTTGCTTTTTCAATTTTATTGGAGTCCACAGGTTGAAGCTGTTCTACCATCAATGTGTCTTTTCCTTTCTTCTTTTTACCAAAGATCCGCTTCAAAAGGCCCACCTTTTCTTCAACGACTGGTGCTTCTACTAAAATCGTATCTGGCTCTGTAATAGAGCTGTCTATCTTGCTGTAAAGCTCAGAGAAAGACTCATGGGTATCAACTTTAGAGTAATGCAGTGCCAAAATGTTTTCCCAGATGGATAGTTTTTCATTGGTCAGGGCGCGGATCGAGTCGATTTGCAATTTTTCATCTTCGCTGGTGAGTGCATAATCTTGTAGGTTGGTCAATTTTTCCTGAATCTCCTGATTGATTTCCCGATAGGGGTGGAAGTATTTTTCTTCGCGGGTTAAGGTGTATAGTCGAACGGTGTTTTCAACTTCGGTTAAGTCTGATTCGATATCTTTGATGAGAAGAAGTTTAAAGTCGGGACGGGCTTCCTTGTGGATGGAATCGACAATTTGCGACAGACTTTGATAGACCAGAAAGCCAGAATAGCTGACGGCCAGAACGACCAAAACCGTTAAAAGAGTAACTTGGAATTCAATCTTTATTCGTTTCATCTAAATTTGGTTGTTTAATTCAGGCCTTTCCTAAAAATACGCGGATGGTTAACCCAAAATCATCGGTCCTGAAATGAAATTTATTTATCATGTTTAACATCGGTTTCCAGTCGAGTGAAAAGCTAATAGGTGCATCATTAATGCAGTATTCGAGCCCCCCTATGGCATTGATTCCAAAAGCCGTATACTTACCATCTTCACTGTACCAAGGGTGAAGATTACTTTTCAAGTCCCAGTGGCCGATATACGCACCACCGCCGTAATACCAATTGAATCTTTTTTGTTTAAACAGATCGTTATGAACTTCATATATGGCCTGGTACAGTGAGCCGTTCCAGCGTGAAGCAATACTTAGCTCCAAAGCTTGGTTGGATGAAACAAACTGTCTAACGGTTAATCCTGCCATAGGGCCGGCCCGAAAGCCAATTGCGGTTCGGTAGTCTCGCTGGGCCTGACTATCTTTTAATCCAATAAAACAAGTGAGAACAATGAAAAGTAAAACCTGAACTGTTTTCATGGAAAATTTTATTTTGAATTAGGGTTTGAAATATCAATTGTTGTGCCGCAAATGAGCGAAGGTTTATAATTAGTTAAAGGAGAGTTGGTATTCCAACACTTCTGCTGAACGTTATGTTTTGGTCTTTTCTCATTTTGATAAGGCGGTTTCCGTTTCTGTCAATCAAAAAAGAAGGTCATGAAAATTTACGAACAACCTGCTCCCAGCGTTATGAGCTGAGTAGCTTTTCATAAATTTCGTAGTTCTCGTCATCATAAACACAGAAAGTGATTTCTTCAAACGAATCATCGTCCTTCAGAAAATCACGAACGGTGTCGATGGCAATTTGAGCTGCCAATTGTTTGGGGAAAGCATACACTCCTGTGCTGATATTGGGAAAAGCCAACGTTTTGAGGTGGTGCTCCTTCGCAATTTTTAAGCTTGAATGGTATGCGGATGCCAATTGCTCTTTTTCGTCAATCTCACCACCATGCCAAACCGGCCCAACGGTATGAATAACGAAGCGCGCTGGAAGCCGATAGCCCAGTGTTAGCTTGGCTTGGCCAGTTTCGCAACCTTTTAGTTTTTTGCACTCCTCCAGCAGCTTGGGGCCAGCTACCCGGTGGATTGCTCCATCGACTCCACCACCGCCCAGCAAGCTTTTGTTTGCTGCATTTACAATGGCATCGACATGCATTTCGGTGATATCTCCCTGATAAAGTTCAATCCGATTCATAGTCCAAATAATTTAGGGGACAAGGTACGGAAGTTCGGTTGACCTGAAAAATTAACTTCCCAGACTAATCAACAAAATTCCGGCTAAAATTCCAAGCAGGTAAATCCCCTTCTGGCGAATGTTGTGCTCATGAAACAGCAAAGCCCCGGTGGCAAAGGCTACCAAAACACCGCCTCGCCGCAAGGCTGAGATGACAGAAATCATGGAATCCTCGTAGCTTAAGGCATAGAAATAAGCGAAGTCGGCCAGGAGCAGGAATACGCCAATGGCCGGGATGCTCCATCGCCACTGGAAAGGAATACGTTTGCTTTTGGGGCGCGACCAGCGAACAACGGTCAGCACTGGCAGCATGACCGCCACTTGGTAAAATGTAAACCAAGCTTGAACCGCCAGCCGGTCAATTTGTCGGATGATGTATTTGTCGTACAAGCCGCTGGAAGCACCCAGCAATGTTGTCCCAACGATGAAAAGCACCCACGTGTTTTTGCGAAAGTTGATACCTTCCAGCTTGCCAGCTGTTGAGAGGAGGTAAAAGAAAACGAGTGTGGTGATCACACCTGTCCATTGAAGCCAATTTAGATTTTCGTGAAATAGAAGAATTGCTCCAATTAGAGTCCATATGGGCCCCGTTGCCCGGATGGGGGTAACGATGGTGATCGGGAGGTGCTTGAGGGCACTGAAGGCCAGTATCCAGCTGGAAACGACCAAGAGTGTTTTTAAAAAGATAAGACCGTGTTCACGCGCTGTAATGGCAGGAACATATAAGTGGATGGAATGGAAAAAGTCGGGGAACAGGAACGATCCAACAGTTGGTGGAAGAAACAGGAGGGCTCCGGTGATGGCTGAGATCAGCAAGACCGGGAAAACAGCATTGCCGTTTACGGACAACTTTTTAAAGACATCATAAATTCCAAGTAAAAAAGCCGACAATAAGGCCAAGAGTACCCACATAGTTTCTGATTCGTTTATTGATTCGGCAAAGCTATAAGCTTATTTTGGAACAGGCTGTAGCCGGGCGACCGGGCATACAAGGTTTAATTATTCCTTAATTCGTGCGGGTTTTGTTTCGAGCGGTTAGGTTTTGTAAGCCATAGAAGATCAGTTGTTGACGCAACCATTTTGGGCTATTGTTCATCAACTATAAAAACTATTGCTTTATGAAAAAAATCCTAACTCTTATTGCATGGGTTTCTTTTCTAACCTTTTACAATTCCCTTCAGGCTCAGGATTTTCGAGTGGGTTTGTATTCCGGAGCCAGCTTTTCGAATCTTAATGGAAATCTACAACATGATAAGTGGCCTGCCAAACCCGGATCAACTGCGGGATTAATGCTGAATTATATGTTGAATGAACGGGTAGCTCTCCAAGCAGAAGTTGGTTTAATTTCATATTACTATAAGCAGTTTCGTAGTTATGAAGCGGCTTATCCGGATGATATTTTTCCAATGCCCACGGGGTCGTTGAATACAGACTACGGAATTATTGGACCGCCAATGTATGTCCCGGCTAATCAGTCAAGGGATTACCAGTTTTTGCGTGTGCCCTTGATGCTGAAGTATAAGACGCCAACGAGGCTGGAGTTGGAACTGGGAGCCGGAATGTTTTATTCTTTTTTGATCAACGATGAGTTTACCGGGAAGGATCGGGATCTACTGCCCCCGACGCAGGATGACCAGATGGATCATTACGATTGGGGGTATTTATTTTCGGTCGGAATTTCTTATCCGCTTACTTCGCAACTTAGCCTGTTTGTGGATGGACGTTACGCTGTTGGACTCAATGAGTTTTTTCCTGTTTATGAAGGAAAAAATGAGGGAAGTGAGTTAAATTTTGGTATTCGCTATGCTTTGAAAAGCAAAAAAACAACTCCGGAAAATGGAGTTGCAGGAACAGCGGAAGACCTCGGTTCGCGATGGCGGGCAGTGCCACGGCTGGCCTATAACCTGAATTCAATCCGGAATAAAAGTGACAACCATAGCTACGAATCACATCAAGGATTTTCTGCAGGACTTAGCCTGAGCTGCCGTTTGGGCAATGGCCTTTCCATGATGAGTGATGTTTTGTTTGATCGTCGGGGGTATCGTGTTGAGGGAGAAAGTCCCTATGTTTATCGTTTAGTGTATGCTGATTATTTTGGTGGATATAAAAAGGTTGATACTAAGGTTGATTTGGACTATCTCTCTCTGCCTGTTTATTTTCGTCTGGGCTATGAGGATGAGTTGGGATTTTTTATTGATGTTGGAGCGTACGTTGCTTTTATGATGAATGCGACAAGCAAAGGCGATCTTTTTTACAAATACGCTGATAATAATAATTATCGCTATGCAAGAACTTATGTATATGATGCTGTAGAGGGCGACTTTAACAATAAGGATGCGGGGTGGCTTGTGGGGATGGGCTACCGCCTGGAGCTTTTTCATGCCTGGGTGTTGAGTTTTGAAACCCGATACACGCACGGAGTGCTGAATATCCTAGATGAAAAGCTTTCCATAGGTTATGAGGGGAATGAAAAATTCAGAAACAGCTCTTTGACACTTTCAGCCGGATTATGCATTCCATTGTTCTAATCAAACTGAAAAAAACAAAACCAATGAACTATTTAAATGGAAAAAGATATTGGCTTACGGTTCTTCAGAAGTGCTTGGTATTTTTAATGATAAGTAGTGTGGCCTGTGACCGGTATGTGGGGCCAGCCACTCAATCGATCATTCAGCTTTATCATATTGTGCAAGGCGATCAGCAAATTGGTCTTGTCGGAGAATACCTTGACAATAAGATTGGTTTGCAATTGATGGATCAGCTCCATCAGGAAAACGGCAATTATCCGTTGGAGCTGGAAGTTCTTACCGGCGGCGGGCAGCTGGATGATCAGCGATTGTTTTCTGATGCAGAAGGACAGGTTTTGACGGGATGGAAGCTGGGAGATACACCGGGCAAGCAAATGGCCCGTTTGCATTTGTTTAGCCGGCAAGGGGAATTGTTGAATCAGATTGATTTAACAGCTTATGCCTTGAAAAAGCAGGAATGGAGTGAGGTGGATTTCAAACCACACAATGATTTTGATGATGTAGTATTTGATGTTGAAAATCAATTAACCCTGGCAGTTGCAGGATGTAAGCTTTATAAGCAGGGAGAAAAACCGTACCAGTGGGACCAAATTTATGTGGAAGGTGCAAGGTGCGATGTAAGTAGTTTGGAGGTTGATTCCCAGGGCAATATCTATCGGGTAGGCTGGCGGGGACCCTTGTTTCGAAGTTCTGATCAGGGAGAAAGCTGGCAGGAGCTTACACACCCTTATGGAACAGATGGTGCCTTTTATTTTCAAATGAGTGAGAACGACTACTTGTGGGCCTTTACCTGGCAAAAGGGGATCAAGCACTCCATAGATGGTGGGCAAACCTGGATTGAAAACTATGAGGGCATGGATCCTACGCAGGAGTTGGTGGATGTTTGCAGTCTGGCCGACGGGACAATCTTTTTACTGACGCAGGTCGAGTTGAATTATACGCTATATAAATCAACCAATGGAGGTACGGTTTGGGAAGTAGTAGAGCAGTCTCCTTTGCTTCAGCGGTTGTACCTTACCGAAGAGAATGAGCTGATCAAGTTAATGCGCGATCAGGGATACAACGCTTTTTATGTCTATAAATCAGCGGATGCAGGACTTAATTGGCAACGAGTTTTTCAGGACTACGGACATACCAATTACAGAGAAAAACAGATTTTTGTGAAAACCGGAGATTATTATTACATGGCTGTTGTTGTGGGCGGTGTTTATCGTACGCGCGATTTTGTGAACTTTGAAAAGGTGTCAGCTTTAGACATACGGCAACTGTTTGCCGATCATCGCGGCAACTTACTTGGGATGGGAGGTTGGTATCACGATAAGGCCTACTATTATTTGCAATAGCCTTAGCTTCCGGTTTTACAGGCTGGTTTATGTGCTACCGGCATTTTTTAGAGCTGGCACCGCCGCCGCCCCAAAACATCATCACCCCTAGCAGGAAACCAAAGTTGTACCAGCCACCGGTGTTGGGGAAAGCGTAAATTTCATAGTCGGTAAACAAGCTGGCGATAAAGCTGAACAGGATAATGAATCCATGCAGCAGGCCGTGCAGAAAACCTGGAGGGTTGGTTATACTACCTATTGATTGGGTGGCACAGGCCGAAAAAAGGAGCAGGGAAATCAATAGAAAAAGGCTTGGGTACAAAAATCTTTTCATGGTGTTTTAGTTTGATGAAGTGATTAATCGTTTGGTAACCGTAAACGCCTTGGCCGGGTTGTGAATCAGCAACTGGTCAATGTCAGCAGTGGTGAAATCATTGGCTTGCAGGCTGGGGATCAGCGTTTCAAAAATGGGCGTATAGGGCTGAATGGCTTTGTCTGGCTGATTGGGGTCGTACCAGCCCGCATCGTGCGAAATTAAAACCTTGTCCAGTACCCCTTGCTTTTTCAGATAAATCAAGACTTCACCCTTTAGGTAATTTTCATCCCAGCCGTATTTGTCAAGCGAAATCCAGGCACCCATTCGGGCAATTGTTACCAGCTTTGTCCAGTCTTTTTCATCGCTGGCATGTGTCCAGATAAAAGCTTCGGGAGCAACGCCTTCCGCTGTCAGAATTTCCAATTGCTGAAAAGCAGGTAGTGCCGGTCCGGTGTGCGACATGATGGTTAGGCCGGTGGCTTTATGGGCGATAGCGGCCGCACGAACCAGCTTGGCGTGAAAGTCAGATAAAGGTTTTCGGTCTACTGCTGTTTTAATAAATCCGGGACGAACGCCCGACCCTTCAATGCCTTGTTCAAACTCGGCAATATAAAAGGCCGCAATGGCTTCAGCAGGCATGTCAAACACATGTTTCGGAATGAACTTATTGTTTTGAGCACCATAAAAACCGGTGTTGGTTAGGATATTTAAGCCCGTGGCGTCAGCCAATTTTTTAAGTAGAATCACGTCGCGCCCAACAAATTGAGGAGTACACTCTATAAATGACTGCACGCCGTAGGCCTTTAGTTTCTGTAATTCGGGTAAAATCCGGTCAAAGGCTTCTTGCTGGTTGTAGCTTTCGGGGTGATAATTTTCAGCTCCGGAAAAGTCAACTAAAATATGTTCGTGTGTCAGTGTTCTTCCAAGTTCATGGGGGGTGATGGTTCCGTTGACGGTGATAATGTTTCCTTCAGGCTGCTTGGAGCAAGCCAGGATAAAAATCAACGTTGAAAAGAAAATAAGATGCCGCATGGAGTTCGTTTTCAACCAAAGTTACACGATTCAGCTTGTAAGTCAAGGAGCTGCGTGTTATTTCTTGCGTCTTGAAAAAAAGCTTCTCATTTTTCGCCAATGGTGCAGTGAGTTGATGATTAATCCAATCAGCGCCAGCCCCAAAGCAATGACGTATGCATTTAGCGCCACGGAAATGCCGATGCCTGTGGAGTAGAGCAGGGTGGAGGCAGTCGTTAGGTTCTGTACGGTGTTTTCTTCCTTTGATTTCAGAATGGTGCCGGCACCAATAAAGCTGACCCCCACAATGATCGCTTGAAGTATACGGATGGGATCAACGCTGATTAATTCATGCTCGATGTTCGATTGAATGAAGTTGCTGAGTGTGGGGCTGATAGAAACAAAAAAGCAGGAAATGCTACCAACAATCATGTTGGTGCGCAAACCTGCGGGTTTCGATAGCTTTTCTCTTTCCAAACCAATGAGGCTTGAAAGGACGGCGGCAATAAGCACGTCGATTAAAATCCAAAATTGACTTTCGTAGGCAACCATGATTTCTTTTTTTTATTTATTCAACGTTTTTATTGCTGCCATAGGAAAGGATTCGTTAGCACCGAATCGCTTTCCGCTATAGATTTTGCTTTTACAGTTGATCAATGAAGTCTTTGATCTGTTGTTTTGTTTGGCCTGTTTTTTGCTGAATCCGGCCCAAAAGTTCATCTTCCAGACCTTCCTGGTAGCTCAGGTCATCTTCTGTTAATACGGCATATTCCTGCTTGAGTTTTCCTTTAATCGTATTCCAGTTTCCTTTAAGTTTGTCTTTCGTTGCACTCATAAAATTTATTTTTTGTTGTTACAATTATTGGCTGAGTTCTTAAGGAGTCATCAGCATGCTCAGCCTTATTTCTATTTTGCTGATGCTCTTGTTAGTCAAATTGTTTCTGGTCAATACTATTCATGAATTTTGAGGTGATCTCTGAACCGTCCACTCCGTATGAGTCTACCACAGTGCCCTTGGCACCCGACTTGGTTTGTACTGCATAAACAATACTCATGTCTGCAGGGTTAGTTTCTCCCTCAAAGCGATGAAACTCATGTAACTCCACTTCATTAGGTGGATAATGCACGGTTTTGTTTTCTTCCAGCTGCCCATGTTCGTTTACCCTAAAATTGTGGGTGTAACCTCTTTTAGTCAGGTCTTGCATGGCTTCTAACATTGTGGAATATTGATTATTCTTATTCATGACAATTGAGTTTTAAAGATTAATGTCCCCTTTTTTTAGTTTATAAGGAGTTCCCCATTGGGCGCCAAACAGAAACTGATCTACTCCATTTCGGGGAGATGACTGGAGTTCTTTTTCTTCAAACTCCTTGGGAAGCTGCCTGGGATCACCAAGTTTGCCAATGACAAACATGGCAGCAGGGACATAGTCGTTTGGAATTTGAAAGTACTCCATGACTTTTTCTGACGAAAAGCCAGCCATTTGGTGGACAAATAAATCTAAGCTGGCGGCCATTAGTGTGGTAGTTGCCATAAAAGCACCGGAATCGTATAAATGATGTCGGTTGACTTTATCGTTTCGGGTAAAGTGTTTTTTGCCCAGTACAACTCCCAGACAAGGGGCCGTTTGTACCCATTTCTGATTAAATTCACCTAGACAATCAAATAGTTTGGCGTAATGTTCATCTTCTTTGCTGGCAAAAATGACCCGCCAGGGTTGCTCGTTAAAACATGACATGATCGTTTTTCCGGCGTCGAATAATTTGAAGATGGTTTCGTCGGGAATTCGTTGGTCCAGAAAACTGCGCGGACTCCAACGGGTTTCAATTATTTCCTGAAAGTGTCGTTCTTTCGCGGTTGCTGTTTTTAATTCGTTTTTCGGTTCGCTCTCACTCTTCATATTATTCTCTTCTTATTCGTTGTTTCTTTTTTAGAGGTGAAAAAACCTTGCCAAACTCTCAGTGAGGAATAGCTTTGCGTTTGTATGTGGTTGTTAGCCAGTGCTTGGTGCGGTGTTTTAGCTTTTGACAGCTTTTGTGGGTTTTTAATCTGATTGAAGTTGATCGTGTGGAAATGTAGAACTAATTCCCCGATCTGTTTTTTTGCAATTTATGGAAAGAGCGAATCACGATACGACTTAAGGTAGTGCCTGGCTGGTGTGTTTTCTGAAAGTTTGCTTAATCAGAAAAGAAATCTTCTGATAAGTGCAATTGATGTTGGTAGTATTTTGAGCTTTTGCAGCTCGAATTAAGTGATAATAAGACCTCTTATTTATGAGTGGCTTGCCTTTTTTTGCGTCCAACAACCAAAACGGCACCGCACAGTATGATTATGGCACCCAGGAGTGATAGCAACGAAAACTGCTCTCCGTCAATCCAGGAAACCTCCATATCGGTCAGTATCCCCATGACGATGAAGGTAATCATCGGATTCAAAATGATGATGATGCTTACTTTGTTGGCCTGTGTATATTTTAAGGCTTGGGCCAGACTTCCATAGGCAATGAGGGTGTTGAGTCCCAGGAAAATTAAGATGGCCCACCAAATCCAACTTAGCTGAAGTAAAGGAGCAAAGTCAACAAACGGAAAGTAAATGAGCGCAGGAAATCCAAATAAGAATAAGTTTAAGCTTGCCGTTGAGTGTGTCAATACCAAACGCTTTTGCAGAATCGCATACACCGACCAGGCCATCGCTCCACTCAGGGTGAGTAAAATGCCTAGGTTGTAGTTACCTTCCTGTCCAATCATCAATTTGATTTGCTGACTGTAGAAAAAGACAAAGCCGATGGAAGCGACAATAAAGCCAATAAGTTGGAGTTTTCGTATTTTTTCTTTAAACAGGACGACACTGGCCAGTGCCAGTAGGATGGGCCCAGTTTGGATAATCAACTGGGCGTTGCTCGGAGTGGTGTAATGAATGCCAAGCATAAATCCAAGGTAGTTCCAAGATAGGGCCATGGCGGCGAAAACCAATAGTAATGGTGGACGAACAAGGATGCGCATCCTTTGTGGGTGACGAACCAACTGCCAGCCGGCCAGTAAAACAAAGGCTACTGCAAAACGAAACCAGACAATGGTTTGTGGGGCGACTTCCTGCACTGCTATTTTTAGAAAAATAGCAAGAAATCCCCAGAAAAAAGCTGTTACAACAGCATACGAAATACCTTTTTGGTTGTTTGTCATGCCTGAATGCCGGATATATTTAATACTTGATCATTGCTGGTGCTCTGCAGGAATTGCTTGTCAAAAAAACTGCCTGCGAAGAGCCGGGCAAAGATAAGACTGTTTTTGAGATTGAGGGCGCTGCTTTTTTTGGGTTTGCGCCGCCGCTATTTAAGGTTCTTTCCTACGGTTGAAGTCGTTTTAATGTTTCCGAAACCGATTCCAATGGAAGTTGGCAGCTGTTGTTTTGACAAACGTAAAGCCAGGTTTTGGATTTGGTAAACCGATTTTTGAGGAGAGGTAGTTGGCTGTCGGTTAGGCTGGCGCAGAACAGGCATTGGGGAAGGTAGTGCATTTGCAACACCTTTAGCTTTTTGAATGCTTGTTCGCCAACAAGCGCCACTTCATAATGCTTGCCGGTGAAGTTGAGGGCCACTTGCATCCAGTTGGAGTAGCCCGATGGGTAAGTTTGGAAATCTTCGACCAGTTTTTCCAGCATGCGCTCTACCATTATTAAATAGTCCTGTTTTCCGGTTAAATGGCCCATCCGGAATAAATTATTTGTCATCACCGAGTTGGATGCGGGAATGACATTGTCGTGTACCTCGACACTCCGGGTTATGAGATTGGTTTGTGATTCGGCCGTAAAATAGAAGATGTTCTTTTCACTGTCGTAAAAATGCTCAAAGGTTTTGTTCGTTAGTTGTTGTGCGTCGTCCAGGTAGGAGTTGTTGCCAGTTGTTTCAAACAAGTCGACTAAGGCCTGAATCAACAAGGCATAATCTTCCATAAAACCGTCTATTTTACTGGTTTTGTTTTTATAGGAATGGCGCAGATTACCTGTTGCTGTCAGTTGTCTTTCTTTCAGGAATTGAAAGTTCTTTTCGGCTAGCCGCAGATAATCAGCCTCTCCAAAAGCCCTGTAAGCAGCAACTAAGCCTGAAATGGTCAATGCATTCCACGAAGTCAGAATTTTATCGTCAAGCCCCGGTCGGATGCGTTGTTCCCGAGCATGGAGAAGGTGTTTCTGCCAGTTTCTGACGCGTAGTTTTAGTTCGTCCACTGGCAGGTGGTGTTTGGTGGCAAAGGTTTCGTCAGCTTGTCGCCGCAGCAGGATGTAGTTGCCATTCTCCCAATGTCCGTTTTCGTTGACTTGGTAGTAGTTGGCAAAGAGTGGAAACTCCGGCCCCAACAGTTTCTGAAGCTCCTGCTTTTGCCATACATAAAATTTGCCTTCTTCGCCCTCGCTATCGGCGTCCAGCGAAGAGTGGAAGCCGCCCTCCGGTGAAAGCAGCTCTCGTTCGATAAAAGCAATGGTTTGCTGCACGACTTCCTGGTAAAGTGGGTTTTTCGTTTTTTGAAAGGCTTGTGCATAAACACTTAATAGCTGTGCGTTGTCGTAAAGCATCTTTTCAAAATGAGGCACCTTCCAATAGCTGTCGGTCGAATAGCGGGCAAAACCCCCGCCAACCTGATCATAGAGTCCCCCGCGAGCCATTTTCTCCAAGGTCGTTTCAACATAAGAAAGCGTCTCCTGGTCGTTCATCTGATGAGCCCAGTGCAGCAGAAATTGTAAGTTGTTAGGCATCATGAATTTGGGCGCACCTTTGCTGCCTCCTTCAAGCCGGTCGAAGTTAGACTTCCAATGAGAGACAGCATGTTTCAGCTGGCTGGTGTCAAGCGTTTGGGGTGTTTGATTGATGGGAGTCAGATTGCTTTCGCGAATCCCTTGGCTGAGGCGTTCAGCGTACTCTTCTGTTTTTTCGGGGTTTTGCTGGTGAAAAGCGTGGATTTGTTCCAGAGCATTCACCCATACTTCTTTCTGAAAATAGGTTCCTCCCCAGATGGGACGGCCATCAGGTAGAGCAATGGCGTTTAAGGGCCATCCTCCACGTTGGGTCATCAATTGGACTGCGCTCATGTAGATATGGTCCACATCAGGCCGTTCCTCCCGGTCCACCTTGATGCACACAAAATGTGTATTCATTACCCGTGCAACATCCGGATCTTCAAACGACTCGTGTTCCATAACGTGGCACCAGTGGCAAGCGGCATATCCGATACTGATTAGCAGAAGTTTATTCTCCCTCTTCGCCCGAAGTAGGGTTTTTTCACCCCAGGGCATCCAATGCACGGGGTTGTGCGCGTGCTGCAAAAGGTAGGGCGATGTTTCGTGAATCAGTTCGTTGGTATATTCGTGTTTTTCCATATTCTTTCCATTCCTGAGTTGGTCAGTTGGCTGTCTGTTGAAAATGCAGGCTGTCAACTGGCCGGTTTTGCTTTAAACTGAAACACGAGGAGCGAAGGAAAGTTTTTTGCGATGTGCTGCGCTTTTTTTATGAATCGATGAAAATCTCTCCGCGCAGGTAGGTTGTGGCTTTTCCGGCAATGAGAACACGGTCGCCCTGCAAGGTGCATTGGAGCTGGCCACCGCGTGAAGAAATCTGTCGGGCCGATAGCTCTTGCTGTTGTAGGCGATCAGTCCAATAGGGCATCAGCGTGGTGTGGGCTGATCCAGTTACCGGATCTTCGTCAATACCCAGGCCGGGAGCAAAAAAACGACTGACAAAATCACAGTCATTGCCGGGAGCGGTGACAATGATTCCGCGGGCTCCTGTTTGAGTTAACGTTCCGAAATCGGGTTGCATTTGCTCCAGCTCGTGCTGACTGTCGTACACAAACAGGTAATCGGTTTTTCCAAGGAAGCAGGCGCTGGGTGTTTTCCCGACAGCCTGGCTTAACTCCGTTGGTTCTTCAATCGGCTGAATGGTGTCCGCGGGGAAGTCAAGTTGTAGTAAATCATTTAATTTGGTTACCGTCAAATTGCCGCTTCGGCTGTCCAGCGAAAGGGTGCTTTTCGGATAGTTAGCTTCGTTGAAGATAATGTGTGCGGTGGCAAGGGTGGCATGTCCACACAAATCGACTTCGGCTTTTGGGGTGAACCAACGAATATTAAATCCGGCTTTGGTAGGCACAAAAAAAGCGGTTTCCGATAGGTTGTTTTCCATTGCAATGGCTTGCATCAGCTTATCGGCTAGCCATTCTTTTAGTGGAACAACGGCGGCGGGGTTTCCTTGAAATAGCTTTTCAGCAAAGGCATCAACCTGGAAAATGGGAAGTTTCATGATCAGAATTTTACGGTTAATTTCAAATTTAATTTGCGGTCGGTCAGGTAATTGGGGACGGCAAACATGTCGCCGCTATTGCTCGATACCCAAAGGTACGAAACGGTATTCCGAACACCAAGTAGGTTGAGGACCTCCAGGCTTAACCAAAGGTCTTTGATGGGAGCCAGCAGCTTGGCGGTGCTGCGGCTTTGGGGGCCAATAACAATTTTGGAAAAGCCGATGTCGATCCGGCGATAGGGGGGCATCCGAAAAGTGTCTTGATGCCGCTCGCCGTTGGGAGGCCCGATAGGAAGCCGTGAGCCGTAAAACGCTGCCAGGTGCATTTTGTAACTGGGGTTTCCGGGGAAATAATCCTGAAAAAACAAACTCAGGTTAAGTGTCTGATCGGTAGGCCGGGGAATCCATCCATGTCCATCGCCTATGATATCTTCCTTGGTTTGTAATAGCGATATGCTGGCCCACGACTGTACCCCGCTCACAAACTCGCCGTTCACCTTAAAGTCAAGGCCGGCAGCGTAGCCAGTGGCTTCCTGATCTCTCAGGTAGCGGATTTGAACATTATTAACCTGGTAAGGGATCAAGTGCGAAAAGTATTTGTAGTATATTTCGGAGCTCAGTTTAAACGGACGATCCCAGGCGCGGAAAAGGTAGTCGGTTCCTAATACAAGTTGGGTTGACTTTTGGGCTTTGACGCTGGAATTGATGTTGCCATTGCGGTCTTTCAGCTCTTTAAAGAAGGGGGATTGTTGGTAGCTTCCTCCAGCAAACCGAAAAATAAGCTTGTTTTGCCACTTTGGATAATAGCTAACCGAAAAGCGCGGACTCAGCAGCCATTCGTTGGTATAATTCCAAAAATTGAATCGAAGTCCGCCGGTCAGGTAAAGTTCGCCACTGTTCATGGGCACGGCATAGGTGTCTTGCAGGTGACCCGACAGACGCATATTGTTCATCTGATTATTGGTATTGACTACACGAAATAGTTCTATTTTCTCATCAGAATAGGGAAGCGAATAACCCGTTGAGTCGCGCAATTCCCACTCATTCATACGGTCGTCAATAGTTTCCAGCTGAGCTTTGATCTCCCAGTTCAAGAGGTGGCTGGAACTGCTGTAAGCACCTTTGTGCGAAAAACTGAATACTTCTGCCAATAGCTTGTTTCGGGCATGATTCAGGAAGGTGCCAATGCCCAGGTTAAGCACACTGTCGCCCGCGGATTCGGAAGCCATGTCCTGTTCCAGCTCGTTTAGGTAGTAGTTTCCAAGAATATCGTAGTTGACTTCTTCTTTGGTTTGAAAGGCAGATGCGATAAACTTCAGATTGAGCTTGTTGCTGGGGTGATAGTTGGCTGAAAGCGCGCCCAGCGTGGTCGTAAAACGGTCTTTTTCCTGTCCATCGAAGTAGATTTTTGTATTGTAAACAGTCTGAAAAGTTCCAAAACTTGTTTCGCGGGATTCGGGTTTAAAATGATAGTTGTTGGTTGCGAGGTTTCCAAGAAAAGACAAGTCGAACTGATCAGTAAAGTGGTAGGTGATGTAGGTTTGAACATCGATAAAACTCGGATCGTAATTCCCTTTTTCATCCAGACTTCCCAGTAAATAACGGTTGGTTTTGTAGCGTACACCACCGGTATAGCTCAATTTTTTGTTTTTACTCAGGTTCTCCAGATGTAGCGAGCCACCAAGCAGACTAGCACTTGTACTGCCACTAAATGCAACCGGCTTTCGGTATTTAATATCCAGCACCGAAGCCATTTTGTCGCCGTAGCGGGCATCGAAGCCCCCGGCAGAAAACTCGATGCTTGACACCATTTCCGGGTTGATGAAACTCAAACCCTCTTGCTGGCCCGAACGAACCAAAAAAGGACGGTAGATTTCGATATCATTAACATATACCAGGTTTTCGTCGAAGTTGCCTCCGCGCACCGAATACTGTGAGCTAAGTTCGTTGCTTGATGAAACGCCGGGAAGGGTTTTGATCAGTGCTTCAACGCCACTGGAAGAGGCATCGGGCAGGTTGTTGGTGAAGGTTGGATCCAGGCGGGTCATCGTTCCATTGGCTTGTTGGCGGCGCGAAATCTGCACTTCATCGATGGCGTTGGGCTGGATGCTAAGTTGGACATTCAGCTCCAGTCGTTCTTCTTCGCTGGCCTGAATTACGTGTTCAATGGGTTGGTAGCCCATGCAGGAAAAAACCAGCGTTATATCTTTTTCCGCAGGAATGCGTAGCAGGTAATTTCCTTTTCGGTCGGTAATCGTTCCAATAGGGTAATTTTTGATGGAAATGTTGGCTAGTTCGATCGGCTGGCCTTTTTCTCCGGTAACGATTCCCAGCAAGGTCGCATTGTTTCGCTGGGCGACTAATTGGAATGAAAAAAACAGGCTTGCTATAAGAAGGAGAAAAGGTTTTCCGGATTTCATAGAAACAAAAATAATATTCTTTGATCTATATCAGCTTATTTCAAATTGAATAATTGTACTTAACTTTAGAAATTGTCCAACCATTAAACTGCTAATATGGAGCGTCGCGATTATTTGATCCATCAGATTCAGGAGATGGGAGCTTTTCTGGCCCGACTGATTCTCCGACTTCAGAAGAAAGAAGTGCAGCCTTGGGTAGAAATTGCTTCGGTAGCTTGCGAGCTTGAAGAGGAACTTGATTTTAAGTTAAATGACTTGCTCTTTCTGGACGATTCTGCCTTTGTGGAGGTGGTGCAGGAAAAGTTATTGTCTGATGAAAATATGGAGCAATTTGCTTCCTTGCTAGAACAATTGGGTGATGTGGCCTTGGAGAACGAAACCTTTTTACGGCAGCAGATTTACTACCATAAGGCCGGCGAATTGCTCGTCTTTGTTGATCGAAATAGTCAAAGCTATTCTATGGAACGGCAACAACGGATCGTGAGTATTCGTGCCAAGTTAAATTACTAATTCTGTAAGACTTACCTGACGATGGCAAGGAAGCTGTCAAAAACGCTCTTGGGAGAATCGACCCCGCCGGAAGATGATTAATGAGAAGCGAGCAGATTTTGTAAGCCTTCTTCCATGCGGAATTCAGCGATCTCGATGCCTTCTTCTTTTAGGGCAGCCATGAATCCTTCATTCATCATGCGTCCGGCCATTAATGGAAAATCCAATAGGGCTGGATAGTTTTCTTCATTTTCCGGGTTTTGATAATATTCCCGACAAGTACTTAGCTTGGTCGAAAGGTAGATGCGGCAGGCCATGGGGCGGGCTTCATAAACGCTGCAAGAACCATCTGTAAGCAACGGACAAGGGCTTTTGTAATTCAGCATTGCTTTTTCCTCTAGGTCCGAAGTGATTTTGTTTTTGGAATGTGCCTTATCGTAAATGAGTTTCATTTCTTCCTTAGCAAGTGCTTGTTGCATGAGGTGCCCGAGGTAATGCAATTCATAGGAATTGGCAAAAACCGCTTGATGACAGCAGTAGCTGCACCCTTTTTGGCAATGAATGGGCATGTCTTGTTGTCGCGCCACGGTAGATATCGAATCAATGAGCTGATCAATTGCTTTATATTGTTGCTTCATGGCTTGAAATAGATCCTCCTCGCGGTAGCTGTTTTTGGCGGCTTCTTTTCCCAAAAGGTAGCCATCGTTGAAAAAAAGTTGTTCGTGTTCTGATAAAGCGTGCTCCATATTGCATCTGATTTTTTTTGCAATTTAGACAATCAAATTCGAATATTCTATCCTAAGATGAATTGGATTACCCAAAAACGGTGAGAATCTGTTTTCAAGAAACGAGGTTTTATCGATTAATTTCAGACGTTTGTCGGATAATCGGTTTAATTGTCATTCAATTTTGTTTGATTTGATGTTAGTATTTTCAAAACTAAAAAGATGATGGAAATTAGCCGGCTGACCGATCAATTTACGGATTTGTGGAATCAAACTTCGCCAACACAATCTCCTTGGGGAGGTGTGGTGAATAGGGAAGAAAAGCAACGGAAGGAACTGTATGTCGATACCTTTTTAAAGTCGATGAAAAAGTTGGATTCGGATTTATTGAAAGCCTATTCCGAGTCGAATGTGTTGGATGAATTTGTGCTTGGGCAGTTACGCGATTTGTTTCAGAATGCTTTTTCGTATGAACATGAGGAGATCGACCTGATGTTTTCGGGCGAGATGATGAATGCGACGAAAGCCTTTATCAAGCAGGCAAAAAAGTTTGATCCGAGCTTGTCCATTCAGAGTATTTTTCAAGCCTGCCGCAATGTTTGGATTATGACTGGTCTTCAGCTTATTTTAGGGCGTCGGGTTGAGCTGACTCCCTCCATTTTTGCCTATAGCATGCTTTATCCTTACACCGATAATTTTGTGGATGATCCACAGATTTCTTCGAAAGAGAAGCAGGAGTTCAGCAGTCGTTTTGCCGATCGGCTGGATGGAAAGGCAGTTGATCCGATAAACGAGCAGGAACAAAAAATCTATACTTTGGTAAGTATGATTGAAAGCCAGTATGGCCGGCAGGAATATCCACAAGTTTTTGATTCGCTTTTGGGGATTCATCAGGCTCAAACACAGAGCATGGCTCTTTTTGGTCGTAACACCATGTCGGATGATGAGGCGATCCGTATTTGTCTGGCCAAAGGAGGTGCCTCTGTGCTGGCTGATGGTTATTTGATTGCCGGAAACTTAAGCGAAGAGGAGAAGTGTTTTTTGTTTGGTTATGGTGCTTACCTGCAGTTGCTAGATGATGTTCAGGATGTGAAAGAAGATTTGGAAGATGGCTTGCTGACTGCCTTCTCAAAAGCGACCCAAGAGCAAAAACTGGATGCCATGATTTATAAAACCTATAATTTTGGCGAGCAGGTATTGACCGATTCTTCCAGCTTGTTGAGTCGGGTGGCACTCGATTTTAAAGGCTTGCTGCAAAAAAGTATTTTGTTGTTTTTTGTCGAATCAGTAGCTGTGGATAAGCAATTTTACACGGAGGCATTTCAATATAACCTGGAGCAGGTTTCTCCTCTGTCTTTCAGTTTTGTGCGTGATCGGCATAAGTTCTTCACTCCGCAGAAACATGTGCTGCTGGAGCAATTGAAAAAGCGGGTTTTTGCAGCACCACTCAATCCGGTTGAGGATTAAGGTGGTGAATATTCACTGCAAGTTAATTTCTGTGGAAAACAAAAAAGCTGTTGTTCGTAATGAGCAACAGCTTTTTTGCTTTATGTGTTAAGCTTATTTCAGATTTCTATTCAGAAAATCAGTCATTCGCTGGTAGAGGTGCATACGGGTCTTGCCACCGTAAATGCCATGGTCTCGATTGGTGTAAATAGCCATGTCGAATTGCACGCCGGCCTGAACCAGTGCTTCCGACATTTCCATGCTGTTTTGGAGGTGAACATTATCGTCGGCCGATCCGTGTACCAGCAGCAGGTGTCCTGTAATTCCTTCGGCGTGGTTTAGCGGAGCGTTATCGTTATAGCCATCCGGGTTTTCTTTTGGGGTACGCATAAAGCGTTCGGTGTACACTGTGTCGTAAAATTTGTAATGCGTAACCGGAGCCACAGCAATACCGGCTTTAAACAGATCACCACCCTTTTCCATGCAAAGCAAAGTCATAAAACCCCCGTAGCTCCATCCCCAAATAGAGATGTTTGACGTGTCAACATAGGGTAGCGTGCCGAGGTACTTGGCTGCTTCAATCTGATCATCTGATTCGTATTTGCCCAACTGCATGTAGGTTACTTTACGGAAATCTTCGCCACGAGCGCCTGTTCCGCGCGAATCGACACAAACCACCAGAAAGCCTTCCTGGGCTAGGTAGTTGTTCCAGTTTACCGACCATTCATCGCGCACTTGTTGCGAATTGGGACCACTGTACTGGGTCATCACCACGGGGTACTTTTTATTCTCGTCGAAGTTGGCGGGCTTAATCATCCACCCGTTGAGGCTGATTCCCTCATTCGTTTCAAAGCTAAAGAATGATTTGGGGCTGATGGTGTAGTTGGCTAATTTGTTTTTCAGCTCGCTGTTTTCTTCCAATGTCCGGACGAGTTTGCCGCGGTTGTCATGCAAGCTAAATGTTTTGGGCGTTGAAAGGTTGGTGAACTCATTAATGAAATATTGAAATCCATTGCTGAAGGTGGCTTTGTTTGTTCCTTCAAGCGGGCTTAGCATGCCTTGCTTTTTGCCGTCGAGGCTGGTGTAATAGATTTCGCGCTGCATAGGCGACTTTTTCGCTGCCTGGTAGTAGAATATTTTTTTCTTGTTGTCGAAACCATAGAAATCGGTTACATCGTATTCGCCTTTTGTGAGTTGGCGAACTTCAAAGCCCTGTCGATCATAGAGGTAGAGGTGTGAGTATCCATTGCGCTCGCTGTTGACAACAAAGTAATCATTGTTTGGCAGGAAGATGAAGTCGTCTAAAAAGTCTTCTGACAGGTAACGCTCATTCTTTTCAGAATAAAACAAACGGCTGTCGCCGGTAAACGGGTTGGCAAAAAGAATGTTGATTTCATTCTGGCGTCTGTTCAGCCGAAAGACTGCCAGGTCATTGGCGTCTGCGGTCCACTTGATGCGGGGAATATAAAAGTCGGTTTCTTCTCCCAAGTCAACTTCAACCTTGGTTTTTGATTTAATGTCGTAGGCGAAAACGGAAACCACTGAGTTTTCTTCTCCGGCTTTGGGATACTTATAAACGTATTCACCCGGGTAGGTTTCATTTTCATTTAAGGCCGGGGCTTTCCCTCGAAACTTTTTCATGCCGTATTCTTTGACTTCTGTTTCATCGAAACGAATGTAGGCTAGGAATTTGCTGTCGGGCGACCAGGCAAAAGCTTTGCTGAAACTGAATTCTTCTTCGTAAACCCAATCCGGAACTCCATTGATAATGGCATTTTTTGCGCCATCAGTAGTCACCTGGTTTTCGGTTCCGAAGCGCAAGGTTTTTATAAACAGGTTATTGTCTCTTGCAAAAGCAATACGGTCGCCATCGGGAGAAAAAGTGGCTTGCTGTTGTTTTCCTTTAGCGGATAGCTCCTGAAGTTCTTCCGTAACCGAATTCCATACATAGTAATTGGCTTTGTATGAATGCCGATAGATGTTTTCCCTTTCAGTCGTGAGTAGAATTTTTGTTTCGTCAAGACTAAAAGAATAAGCCGAAAAATAATTGATTGGCGCATTTTCTAGCTTGTCCAGATCGAAGACCGTTTCAACTTTTTTCCCATCTTTGTAGCTGTACTTGACAATTTGTTTATTATTCTCCAGGGTTGTGTAGTAAAGTCCGTTGGCTGAGGAGTAAAGCCCATTAACTGATTTTTGGTTAAAGGTGCTATGCTGATGAAAATCGGCAAGCGTTAATGTTTTCTGTGCAATGGAAGAGAATCCAATGGTTAGAAAAAGGAAGAATGAAAATACAATCTTATGCATAGTATTACTTATTTTAGCCGTCAAAGCTTTGTTTTTTTTTTGAAAAAAGAAAGTTGATAATAATAAAAGTTGGGAAATAGGTCAACGATCTACAAAAATAATTACAACGAGATTTCCCGCAATTTTATGGGGCGAAAAATAGAGGAGTGCATGAAAGATACAGTTTTTGAGAAGAAGATTAACACCAATTTATTTTATTAAAATGAGAAAATTATTTGTATTACTTAGCTTCGCAACGATTGTTTCGGCAGCTTCGGCTCAGTCTGATGTTGTGGAGTTTCTGAAGGCCGGTCCTGATGATGCCGGCATGTTGATTCAGTCCTATATGAATCCCTTTGCTCAGTCGCTGGGCGATGGTTTGAATAATGGTTGGTATTATACCGCTGAGACTCATCATCGGCTTGGATTTGATTTTTCGATGAGTGTGAGTGCTGTTAAAGTGCCCGGATCAGCCCAGTCATTTGATTTGAGTCAGTTTAGTTTTAACAATATTGAACTAGCTGATCCCTCAAACTCAATCGCACCAACTATTTCTGGAAGTGATGCCCAAGGGCCATTGCTGAACTTGTTGAATCCTCTTGACAAAAGCCAGGTAATTGACCAGTTTCGTGCTCCAGGTGGAACTGAAATCGACATTGTTCCTGTTCCAGTCGCGCAGTTGAGTGTTGGCTTGTTGCCTCACACCGATGTGATGGTGCGCTACGTGCCTGAGCTCAAGTTTAACCTGGAAGACGACAGTGATGAAGAAACGAAAGTGGGGATGTTTGGTTTAGGAGTGAAGCATAGTTTCAAAGACTGGATTCCGGGGCTGAAACACCTGCCGTTTGATGCCGCTGTTTTTGCTTCGTATTCGAATATCTCAGCCAATACCGGAATCTCGTTCATGCCAGACGATTTAGGCTATCCTAATTTGAATTCGGACCAGTATGAAGATCAGCAGTTGGATATTGAAACAACAACTAAGAAACTAGGGCTGATTGTTTCAAAAAAGATTGCGATTCTTACCATTTTTGGAAGTATTGGAAACAGCCAGAGCAGTTCTAAGGTGGACTTATTGGGAACTTATCCCGTTCCGAGTGTTACAGAAAACGGAGGAGTTATTGTGACAGATGAACCTGATCCGATTAGATTACGGTTCGAGTCTTCAAACCTGAGTATGGATGCCGGATTACGCTTGAAATTAGCGTTTTTCAATATTTTTGCATCTGTCAATAAAGCAGAGTACACATCCTATAATGCAGGAATTGCACTTAGCGTGCGATAAGCAACAACGAAATTTAGATTTTGTATATGGAAGAAAAGGGGGGTCTGGAAAGCCTCCCTTTTGTCGTTCTTAGAGATGGAAATAATTGGTTAACACTTGTCACAGTCAGTTAATAATAGTTATCTTTGCAGCCTGAAAATAAAATCCATAATTCGATACTGATGATTAAAATAACATTACCAGATAACAGTGTTAGGGAATTTGAAAGTGGAATTACCGGCATTCAGATTGCAAAAGCAATTAGTAACCGGTTGGCAAAGGACGTTTTAGCAATAACGGTGAATGGCGCTGTGTGTGACCTGAACCGGCCTATTACAGAAGATGCCCACATTCAACTTCATACCTGGGACGACCGTGAAGGAAAAGAAACCTTTTGGCACTCTTCGGCCCACTTGATGGCTGAGGCGATTGAATGTTTTTACCCAGGAACTAAATTTGGTATTGGACCGACGGTGGATACTGGATTTTATTACGACATTGATTTGCCTGAAGGGAAGCAACTGTCAGATAAAGATCTGGAAAAGATCGAGAAGAAGATGATTGAGCTGGCTCGCCAAAAAAATGAGATTGTCCGGACGGATATCTCAAAAGACGAAGCCCTGCAATTGTTTACCGATAAAAATGATGAGCTGAAGTTGGAATTGATCAGTGAGTTGGAGGACGGAACCATCACTCTTTATAATCAGGGAAGCTTTACTGATTTATGTCGTGGCCCGCACTTGCCCAACACCAGCTATATCAAATCAGTCAAATTAACGTCTATAGCCGGCGCCTATTGGCGGGGTGATGAGAAAAATAGAATGCTGACTCGTGTTTATGGGGTGACTTTTCCGAAACAAAAGCTTTTAGATGAATACCTGGTGTTGGTGGAAGAAGCCAAAAAGCGGGATCACCGTAAGATTGGCAAGGAAATGGAATTGTTCACTTTTTCGCAGGAAGTAGGACAGGGCTTGCCCATGTGGTTACCCAAAGGAGCCATGTTGCGTCAGCAGCTGGAAGATTTCCTGAAAAAGGTTCAAAAGAAATTTGGCTATGAGCAGGTGATTACTCCGCATATTGGAGATATTAACCTTTACAAAACATCGGGGCACTATGCCAAGTATGGAGCCGATTCATTTCAAACGATAAAAACACCGGCCGAAGGCGAAGAGTACATGCTGAAACCCATGAACTGCCCACACCACTGTGAATTGTACAAATTTAAACCACGGTCATACAAGGATCTGCCGGTTCGCATGGCCGAATTTGGAACGGTTTATCGTTATGAGCAAAGTGGTGAATTGCACGGATTGACTCGTGTGCGTGGGTTTACTCAGGATGATGCCCACATTTACTGCCGTCCTGATCAGTTGAAAGATGAGTTTAAAAAGGTGATTGATATTATCTTCATTATTTTTAAAGCACTTAACTTCGATGATTATACGGCGCAGATTTCTTTGCGCGATCCGGAGAAATCGGAGAAGTATATTGGATCGACTGAGAATTGGGAGAAAGCAGAGCAGGCAATTATTGAAGCTTGCGAGGAAAAAGGCTTGAATACTGTTACCGAGTTGGGTGAAGCCGCTTTTTATGGTCCCAAGCTGGATTTCATGATTAAGGATGCCTTAGGACGAAGCTGGCAACTGGGAACCATTCAGGTCGATTACAATCTACCAGAGCGATTTAAACTTGAATATATCGGTGCTGACGATAACCGTCATCGTCCGGTCATGATTCACCGTGCTCCGTTTGGATCGATGGAGCGTTTTGTGGCAGTTTTAATCGAACATACAGCTGGAAAATTCCCCTTATGGTTAACTCCCGAGCAAGTTGTTATCCTTCCGATTAGTGAAAAGTACAACGAATATGCAGAAAATCTTTCAAGTTTTCTAAATAATTCCGATATTCGCACCTTAATTGACGACCGGAACGAAAAGATCGGCCGTAAAATCCGGGATAACGAGTTAAAACGTATCCCGTATTTGTTAATAGTTGGTGAAAAAGAAGCAGAATCAGGGATGGTGTCCGTCCGTAAGCAAGGCGAAGGAGATCAAGGAACTATGACCAACGAAGATTTTGCGGAATTCATCGCTAAAGAAGTAAAAGAACAATTAGCATCATTTTATAACTAAAAAGAATAGGAGGTTTTTCTTATCGCAATAAAAAAACGCCCATATCGTGGAGGACGAAGAGTGGACACTGCTCCACTTCATAATATCAATCAGCGTATCCGTGCACAGCAGGTACGATTAGTTGGTGACAATATCGAAAATCAGGGAGTGTATACCTTGTCAGAAGCATTGAAAATTGCTATTGATCAGGAACTTGATCTGGTTGAGATTTCACCAAAAGCCGATCCTCCGGTTTGTAAAGTTATAGATTACAAGAAGTTTCTTTATCAGCAAAAGAAGAAACAGAAGGAAATGAAAGCCAAGGCTGTGCAGGTGGTGGTTAAGGAAATTCGGTTTGGACCGAATACCGATGACCATGATTTTGAGTTTAAGTTAAGGCATGCTGAGAAATTCTTAAAGGAAGGTGCAAAAGTGAAAGCTTATGTGTTCTTTAAAGGTCGTTCGATCTTGTTTAAAGAAAAAGGTGAGATTTTGCTTTTACGTTTTGCTACTGAACTGGAAGAACTTGGAAAGGTGGAGCAATTGCCTCGTCTGGAAGGGAAAAGAATGACCATGTTTATTACACCTAAGAAGAAGAAATAACATTCTTCGAATATAAAATTTAGAAAGATGCCAAAAATGAAGACCAAATCCGGCGCCAAAAAACGGTTTAAATTAACCGGCTCCGGAAAACTGAAAAGGAAGCATGCTTATAAAAGTCACATTCTGACTAAAAAAAGCACGAAGCAGAAAAGAAACCTGACCTATTGGGGAACGGTTGACAAAGCTGATGAGAAAAATGTGAAGCTGATGCTTAACATGAAGTAATCAAATCCTTTTTCAATTTATTTAAAGTTTATAACAGAGGGTATTAGCTGTAAAGATCCCAAGTGATTGGGACGCTAACCGCTCATAAATTAAAGATTATGCCAAGATCAGTAAATCACGTAGCATCTCGGGCTCGTAGAAAAAAAATCCTCAAGCAAACTAAAGGTTATTGGGGTGCCCGTAAAAACGTTTGGACAGTAGCAAAAAACGCTCATGAAAAAGCATTGGTTTATGCTTACCGTGACCGGAAAACAAAAAAGAGAAACTTCCGCGCATTGTGGATTCAACGTATTAACGCTGCAGCTCGCCAGGAAGGCTTGAGCTACTCTCAGTTAATCGGTTTATTGAAAAAGAATAACATCGACATCAACCGTAAAGTATTAGCTGATTTAGCCTTGAATCAACCTTCTGCATTCAAAGCTGTAGTTGATAAAGTGAAGTAAGTAAAAATTACAGGTGAAATAAACATCGTAAAACCTCGCAATTCGCGAGGTTTTTTTTGCTCCTATTCGAGGGTAGTCCATTGCTTGCTTTGAGTGCTCTCCACCAGCCCGTCAATGACTTTCATGTTGCCAATTGCATCCGATAGAGGAGTTGGAACAGGCTCATCGCAAAGAATGGCATTTGAAAAAGCGTCGCCTTGCAAAGTGTATTGATCGACCGGTTCGAATACAAAAGTTTCTGTTTTTTCTTTGGTTCGAAGCGTTATTTTGGTAGATTCATAGGGAGGGGCATTTACGGGAATTTCGATGCAAATGTGTCCGTTGTCGCCTAAAATATTAGCTTGTTGAAAAGGCATCAGCTGGGTCGAACAGGTGAAACTTGCCGTCTTTCCCGAGGGGAAATGAAGCATTCCCGAGGTCAACTGGTCGGTTCTCATCTCTGGATCAATTCCCATTTGTCCGACAACCTCCACTGGTTCTTCTCCAAAGATAAACCGGGGAAATGAGATACAATAACAGCCAATATCCATCAAGGCACCGCCACCGATGTCTGCCTGGTTTCGAATATTTTGTGGATCAACATTGTAATACGAGAAAAAGGATTGCAGTGTTTTTACCTCCCCAATGACTCCGCTTTTTACTAGCTCCAAAGCTTTAGCCCATTGGGGGTGAAATCGGTACATGAATCCTTCCATCACCTTCAGGTGAGGATATTTTTTGACAGCTTCATCCAGTGCTTGTGCCTCTTCTGTATTCATCCCGATTGGTTTTTCGCAAAGTACATGCTTTCCGGCTTCCAGAGCTTTCATAGTCCAATAAACGTGCAAATGGTTGGGTAGAGGGTTGTAAATAGCGTCAATCTCTGGATCCTCCAGCAACTCTTTGTACGAAGCGTAGTATTTCGGAATGTTTAATTCATTGGCCGTTTGTCTGGCTCTTTCCTGGCTGCGGGATGCAATGGCGCTTACTTGGCAGAATTGTCCTTTCTGCAAGGCAGGAATCACTTTTTGTCTTGCTATTTTTGCTGTGCTTAATATGCCCCATCTTATTTTTGTTGCCATTGTGGTGTGTTTTTTTGTCTTGTTCGTTTGTGCTAAATTTTTGAATGTTGCCGGATCAATCTTTCCCGACGCACGACAAGTTAGGAAAAAAGAAAAGGGGATAAAAATAGTTGAAAAGATGTCTGTCAGAAAAGTCGCTGTTGCGTGTTTCCTCCGTTGCCTAAGGGGTGAGTATGTTTTTGCAGGATAATTTCAAATAGTCTAACCGTCGCTAGTGCATCTCCTCCGGCGCGGTGTCTGCCGTCGATCCTGATTGCCAGGTTATCGCAGAGTTTGCCGAGCGAATAGGAGGGATGGCCTGGAAGATATTTGCGGCTTAATTGTATGGTACACATAGTTTTGCGCTTATACTCATAGCCTAGGCGAAGATATTCCTGCTGAATGAAACGATAATCAAAACTAACATTGTGGGCAACGAACGTGGTACCCTCAGTGACCTCTACGATTTTTTTTGCAATCTCATAAAACTTAGGGGCATCAGCCACCATTTTATTATCAATGCCGGTAAGTTTAGTAATGAAGTAGGGGATGTGGCATTCCGGATTTACCAAGCTAACGAAAGAGTTCACAATCTCGATTCCGTCATGAACATAAATCGCAATTTCCGTGATCTTTCCGTTTTGGGCACTCTGCCCTGTTGTTTCGATATCAACAATACTAAACAAGTTTTCCTCTTTTTTTGGTGAAAATAGTAAAAATGCTTTAGCTTTATTAAAAATTTAATTTGAATGCCTTGTGGATGGTGAAAACGGAGGCGAAATGGAGGAGGTTTGGAAGTTGTAATTGATGCATGCAATTTACTTCGATGTAATTAGTTAGCTTTTAATTTGAGTCGCATAACACTAACCCATTCACTAAATTACATTACACTATGAAAAGAATAATTTTATTGTCTTTTTTCCTTAGCGTTGGAATGATGCTTCATGCACAAACAGCTGAAAAAAAGTGGGCCGTAGGTTTCGGTGGTGGTGCTTACTATGGCAACACGAATGAAGGTACAGGTCTTATTTCGGAGTTTTATTTGAGTCGGTATTTGAGCTCTTCTTTTGATCTGATGCTCTTGAATAATCTTGGGTTAGCCAACTCTGAAGTCACGAATACCTTGGATTTTGGTACTACCTTTTTGAATTTGAGGTATAAATTGAATAATGGCTATATTTTAAAGGAAAATAGTTCGGTTCAACCCTATTTATATGGAGGCCCGGGATATATTCAGGACAATAAAACTGAGGGGCTTAACTGGGATGCAGGTTTAGGATTTAAATTCCCATTAAGTTCAAGTGTTTCCTTGTTTTTAGAAGGTGGATTTATTGAAGGACTGCGTGGGGAGAAGGCCGTGGACGAAGGGACCTATACTGAAAGTTTCTGGAAAGGTGTAGGAGGTATCGAAATTAGCTTCGGCAAATCAAAAGATACTGATAATGATGGCGTGCCCGATCGTAAAGACGATTGTCCGAATACGCCGGAAGGTGTTGCTGTTGACGACTTTGGATGCCCCGTTGATAGCGATGGCGATGGCGTGCCGGACTATAAGGATGACTGTCCGACAGAAGCAGGCGATATCGCATTGAACGGATGCCCCGATCGCGATGGTGATGGAGTAGCTGATAAAGACGATGAGTGTCCGGATACGGCAGGATTGAAAGCCTTGAAAGGTTGTCCGGATAGTGATGGCGATGGCGTTACTGATAGTAAAGATAAATGCCCGGATACACCCAAAGGATATAAGGTTGACGCTAGTGGCTGCCCGATTGATACGGATGGCGATGGGCTTGTAGATGAAGAGGATGAATGTCCTGCGCAGGCTGGATCAAAGGAAAACAATGGTTGTCCTGACTTAACTCCAGAATTTGACAATATTCAATTCGATTTCGACAATAGTAAGATCAATGCAGCAGCCATGCAGGAACTTGAAGAGGTAGCTCAAACAATCAAAGACAATCCAGAAATGGTTGTCAGTCTTTACGGATATGCTGATGAAGTTGGAACTGCAGCTTATAATATGGGTTTATCAGAAAGAAGAGCGATTGCTGTTCGCAAGTTTTTAATTGCTAAAGGAATTGCCTCAGAACAGATCGCTAACGTTCAGTGGTTTGGAAAAGCGAAGCCTATTGCGCCAAACGATACTGAAGCTGGTCGCGCAAAAAACCGACGTGTCGAGATCAAAGTTGATTAATAACAGCTAAGCTGTTTTATATAAAATGAAAAAGCCTTGCGAAAGCAGGGCTTTTTTGGCTTCTGAAAGAATAAGCAATCGGGCAGAAACTATTATCTTTGCGATTCAAAAAAATATACTATGCATATTGACCAAATCATAAAAGGGAAAATTGTTGATGCTGTAGACACGCTCTATGGTCAGAAAATAGAAGCCGATTCAGTACAGATTCAAAATACTCGGAAAGATGTTGAAGGAGACATGACGGTCGTCGTCTTTCCTTTTTTGAGGTTTTCAAAAAAATCGCCGGAACAAACGGCCGAGCAGTTGGGGGAATACCTCAAAGGGCAGGTTGACCTGATTGATGATTTTTCAGTCATCAAAGGTTTTTTGAATCTCCTGATTTCAAAATCGTACTGGTTGTCTGTTTTGGAGGATGCTGCGGGTAATGAAACTTTTGGATTTACAGCAGCTGATGAGAATTCGCCGCTGGTTATGGTTGAGTATTCATCTCCAAACACTAACAAACCCTTGCACTTAGGCCATATTCGTAACAACTTATTGGGCTTTTCTATTGGTGAAATTATCAAAGCCAATGGAAATAAGCTTGTAAAGACCAACATTGTCAATGACCGGGGGATTCATATTTGCAAGTCGATGTATGCTTGGAAACAATGGGGTGAAGGCAAAACACCCGAAGATACAGGCATAAAAGGAGATCATTTGGTAGGCGATTTTTATGTATTGTTTGATAAGCATTACAAACAAGAAATTAGTGATCTGCAGGAAAAAGGATTGAGCAAGGAGGAAGCCGAGCAACAAGCGCCCTCGATTGTTGCCGCTCGCGAGATGTTGTTGAAATGGGAAGCACGAGACCCCGAAGTAATTGAGTTGTGGGAAATGATGAACCAATGGGTTTACGATGGTTTTGATGTGACCTACAAGGAACTTGGAGTGGACTTTGATAAAATATATTACGAATCAGATACCTACTTGGTAGGAAAAGAGGAAGTTTTAAGAGGACTGAAAGAAGGAGCTTTTTACCAGCGGGAGGATCAATCGGTTTGGGCCGATTTGACATCGGATGGCCTGGATGAGAAAATTCTTTTACGCAGTGATGGAACTTCGGTATACATGACTCAGGATATTGGTACGGCCAAATTACGATTCAACGATTATAAGATTGATAAAATGATCTATGTCGTTGGAAACGAGCAAAACTATCACTTCCAGGTTTTGTCTGTCTTGCTCGATAAGCTGGGATTTGATTGGGGAAAAGGCCTGCATCACTTTTCCTACGGGATGGTTGAACTGCCACACGGGAAAATGAAGTCGCGCGAAGGAACAGTTGTTGATGCCGATGATTTAATGGCTGGGATGATTGACGTCGCACGAAAAACATCTGAAGAACTGGGCAAACTTGAAGGCTACACGGAAGAGGAATTGACGGAAACGTATAAAACTATTGCTTTGGGTGCACTCAAGTATTTTATGCTGAAAGTGGATCCGAAGAAGAACATGTTGTTCAATCCGGAAGAATCTATTGATTTCAATGGCAACACCGGACCGTTTATTCAGTATACTTACGCTCGTATCCGATCGGTAATCCGTAAAGCCGAAGCCAATGGCATTCAGTTGGACAAAAAACTGAATCAATCCATTTCGCTTTCAGAGAAGGAGCAGGAATTAATTAAGTCCTTATCACTTTTCCCAGCGGTTATCGCGGAAGCTGGCGATGCTTATAGCCCGGCTGTAATTGCCAACTTTATTTATAGCCTGGTTAAAGAGTTTAACCAGTTTTATCATGACCATTCTATTTTGGGTGAAGAGGATGAGGCTATCCGGAATTTCAGGTTGGTGCTTTCGCAAACCATTGCCAATGTTGTAGAGTCGGGGATGAAACTGCTAGGTATAAAAGTTCCGGAGCGGATGTAAAAAGGAAATAAAAAAAGGGGGTCAGAATTGACCCCCCAATTTTCTACAAAATTGCGATTCGTGAAAAAGGGACTTTATTTTCTCGTTGACACAAGCAGCTTTTGTGCTCTTTAATTAACACTGCCCGGTCGTAACTAGTGAGCGAGTTGATGTATGAAATTCTTTCTGGAAGACTTAATTGCCGGATTTCCTTATAGGCGCATGTTTCTGTTTCCTCTCTCATGGGGCAACCAAACACAAGTCCGTAATAATATGAATTTTCTTCTTTCATCCCAGCATTTAACCTTTTCATCTATTATAAGAACTTACACCCATTTATCCTATTTTTAGAGGAAAGGTAACCCAGCAAAAGGCATTTTTTTTATTTTGATTAAAAATTTCTCTTTATTTAATTTTTGTATTTTTGCAGGAGCTTGAAAATAAATCAATATCATTTCTAAAATATGTTTGAGAATCTTAACGAAAAATTAGAGCGGTCGTTTCAGTTACTAAAAGGACAGGGACGAATCACCGAGATTAATATAGCCGAAACCTTAAAGGAAGTACGTCGGGCATTACTTGATGCCGATGTTAACTTTAAAATCGCCAAGTCATTCACCGAAACCGTTAAGGAAAAGGCTTTGGGGGAGGATGTTCTTTCAGCCGTTAAGCCGGGTGAAATGATGGTTAAGATTGTACATGATGAACTCGCTCTGTTAATGGGAGGGAAATCGGTTGACATTAATTTAACGGGAAATCCCACTATCATTCTGATTGCCGGATTGCAAGGATCTGGTAAAACGACTTTTTCCGGGAAGCTTTCGAAATTGATTAAGAGCAAACGCGGTAAAAATCCGTTGCTTGTTGCGGGTGACGTTTATCGTCCTGCTGCCATTGACCAGCTAAAGGTGTTAGGTGAGCAAATTAATGTGCCGGTTTATACCGAAGATGGAAATAAAGAACCGGTTAAGATTGCACAAGCAGCTATTAAACATGCTAAAGCCAATGGACACGATGTCGTGATTATTGATACCGCTGGTCGTTTAGCGGTCGACGAAGAGATGATGAAGGAGATCAGCGCGGTAAAGAAAGCTGTTTCGCCTCACGAGATCTTGTTCGTTGTCGACTCGATGACTGGACAGGATGCTGTCAATACAGCCAAGGAATTTAATGATCGATTGAATTTCGATGGTGTCGTTCTGACTAAACTGGATGGTGATACTCGTGGTGGTGCCGCCCTGTCAATCCGAACGGTGGTCGATAAGCCAATCAAATATGTTGGTACTGGCGAGAAAATGGAAGCACTTGATGTTTTTCACCCCGAACGTATGGCTGACCGTATCTTGGGGATGGGAGACATTGTTTCGCTGGTTGAAAAAGCCCAGGAGCAATTTGATGCTGACGAAGCCCGTAAGCTGCAAAAGAAACTGGCTAAAAATCAATTCAGCTTTGATGATTTTCTGAAGCAGATTCAGCAGATCAAGAAAATGGGTAATATTAAAGACCTGGCAGCCATGATTCCAGGCATGGGTAAAGCCCTTAAAAATATGGATATCGAAGATGATGCCTTCAAGCATATTGAAGCTATTATTTATTCTATGACACCTGCCGAGCGCAACGATCCATCTTTGTTGAATGGTTCACGTAGAAAGCGGATCGCCAAAGGAGCCGGAACCGAGATACAAGAAGTTAACCGCCTGATTAAGCAATTTTCCGAGACCAGAAAAATGATGAAGATGGTATCGCAAGGAAAAAATATGGGGCGTATGATGGGAAATTTACCAAGGAGATAAATGCAGTAATTCAACACAATGAAGTTAATTGACGGAAAACAAACAGCAACAGAGATCAAAAAGGAAATTGCAGCGGAAGTTCGTGAAATGGTTGCAGCAGGAGCTAAAAAGCCTCACTTAGCCGCAATTTTGGTCGGACACGATGGCGGAAGCGAGACCTATGTGGCTTTCAAAATTAAAGATTGCGAAGAAGTTGGGTTTAAATCAAGCTTAATTCGTTTTGAAGACGATGTTACAGAAGAGCAACTTTTGGCCAAAGTTAATGAATTGAACAATGACGATGATGTTGATGGTTTCATTGTTCAGCTTCCTTTGCCTAAGCACATTTCTGAGCAGAAAGTGATTGAGGCAATCGACCCGACGAAAGATGTGGATGGCTTTCATCCCATAAATGTTGGCCGAATGGTTATCGGTTTACCCTGTTTTGTTTCGGCTACCCCGGATGGAATTGTCGAGCTGTTGAAACGCCACAATATTGAAACATCAGGGAAAGATTGCGTGGTGGTTGGTCGCAGTAATATTGTTGGTCGCCCGATGAGTGTGTTGATGTCTCAGAAAGCGATTAATGCAACAGTGACGGTGGCTCACAGCCGTACGAAAGACTTAGAGGTTTTGTGTTCGAAAGCTGATATCTTAATTGCGGCTATTGGTATTCCTGAATTCATTAAAGGTAAAATGGTGAAAGAAGGCGCTGTGGTTATCGATGTGGGAACAACACGGGTGAAATCAGATCAAACAAAATCAGGATTTAAATTGAAAGGCGATGTTGCTTTTGACGAAGTGGCTGAAAAATGTTCCTACATTACTCCGGTTCCTGGAGGAGTAGGACCGATGACACGTGTGGCTTTGTTGAAAAATACTTTGTTAGCTGCAAAAAGGGAGATTTACAACTAATATCGTGAACAATATTTTTTGAAAAGGTGGCTATATAAGCCACCTTTTTTTGGTTTGTATTGTTTAACTTTATAAAAATATTTGTATTGATGAGAACACACAAAATTACAATCGCGGGTTTGATTATGCTGTTAGGAGCTGTCTTGTTGATGGAATCATGCAGTACCGTGCCTTTGACCGGACGGAGCCAGATGAATTTGATGCCAGAGTCGAACATGGTTGCAATGAGCTTGACGAGCTATGACCAGTTTTTGGACACCAATAAAGTTTCCACCAACCAGCAGCAAGTAGCAATGGTTAAGCGAGCAGGGCGGAATATCTCCGTTGCTGTAGAAAAGTACCTGAAAGAAAATGGCTATGAAAGCTATTTGCAGTACTTCGATTGGGAATTTAACCTTGTGGATGATGAGGTGCCTAACGCTTGGTGTATGCCTGGCGGAAAAGTGGTTGTGTACTCCGGTATTTTGCCATTAACGCAATCCGAAGCCGGACTGGCAGTCGTTATGGGGCACGAAATAGCACATGCTGTTGCCCGACATGGGAATGAGCGTATGAGCCACTCGATGCTGGTGCAAATGGGAGGAATGGCTTTAGGCGAAGCCCTCAAAGAAAAGCCCAATGAGACCCAAACCATATTCTCAGCAGCCTATGGATTAGGATCCCAGTACGGTGTTATGCTTCCGTTTTCGCGCCAGCATGAGTATGAGGCCGACAAGATGGGGCTTATTTTTATGGCTATAGCTGGATATAATCCGCAGGAAGCTGTAGCTTTCTGGCAACGCATGTCTGAAAACAGCGGGCAAGCCCCACCTGAATTTTTGAGCACACACCCCGTGGATACAAAACGCATTGCTGCCTTGAATGAAATTATGCCGGAAGCAATGAAATATTATCAGGGGAATAACTAGTTTCAAAGTTCATTGTCAGGTAAATTAATTACTGTTTAGAAACAGTTTTCGATTATTTTCAAAATAATTCTTTATTTTTGGTATACCAAATTAGGTAAATAACTTAACTAAGAGCAAGATGGAAGGCTTTGATAAAAAAGATGAATTGCAAGAGGGCGACAGTAAATTTAGAGAAGAAATTTTTTCAAAAGCTGTAAGAGCCGGAAAAAGAACCTATTTTTTCGATGTAAAAGCAACTCGAAAGGATGAGTATTATTTGACAATTACTGAGAGTAAGAAGCGTTACGATCAGGATGGAAAGTTTCACTTCGAGAAACACAAAATCTTTTTGTACAAAGAGGATTTTGAGAAGTTTTCAGATGGTTTAGGTGAAGTTATCGACTTTATTCGAGCCAGCCAGTCAATGGAAGATGCAGAAATTGATGTCGATATGACTATTGTTGAAGATGAAGAAGAGGTAATCGTTGCAAAGGATTATACCAATGTTGAGTTTGATGACTTGAACAGCTGATCTTTAATTTAAAACGTATAAAAGACAAAGGCTGCCTAACTAGGCAGCCTTTGTCTTTTAGGCAAAATTCCGTTCATTTTTGATGTTCTCGTAGGCGTCGTTGACCTTTTGAAATTTTTCCTTGGCCGCATTTTGAAAGTCGTCACCTAAATAGCTCACTTTATCGGGGTGATATTTCATGGCCATTTTTCGATAGGCTTTTTTAATCTCTTCATTCGATGCCGATTTCTCAACTTCGAGAATTTTATAGGCCGAGTCGGTATTAGGGACAAACATGGATTGGATTGATTCCAGGTCTTTTTGACTGATTCCCATATTTTGGGCAATCATTCGGATCATGTTTTTTTCCGTTTCATCAACTGATCCGTCGGCTTGTGCAATACCATATAAGAAGTGAAGAAGTTGCAAGCGTGAGGAGTAATCCATGTTTTTCTGAATTTGCTGGCAAACATCGGCAACCGGGATGTTTTGATTGAGCAAATCCCGTAGCATTTTGATGGCTTCCTGCGCTGAACTGGCGCCGAATGAGCGGACGAAAAATTGTTTTACATAGTCTAATTCTGATTTTAATATCTTCCCGTCGGCTTTCATTACAGCAGCTACCAGCACCAATAGGCTCATTACATAGCCTCCAGTTGTTGTTACTCTTGTTCTTCCTGCTTGTGTTCCTTGTTGTGGCAGAGGACTAGCTTCGGTGTCGACCATCGATCCGACTACAAATCCTACAATACCACCTATAGGGCCAAAAAATGCCCATCCTAAGCCGCCGGCTACCCATTTTGCAAATTTACCCATGTGTTCTAAATTTTTTATCTAATTCGATTAATGCGGGAAGTACTAAATCCCGGTTGTTATTATTAATTGTTGTATTAGCCAGCTTTATCTTTTTGTCATCCGGCCATTGTTTCGACATTCTTTCTTTGATTTGTTCGATTGAACTATAATCTCTTCTCATAACCCGTTCAATCCGTTGCTGTTCAGGGGCAGTTACTAAAATGATATAGTCCATCATTTCGTAGAAGCCACTTTCAAACAGAATGGCAGCTTCGTGAACAACATAGGGAGACTGCTGGTTTTGGCACCATTCGGAAAAGTAATTACGCACAGCCGGATGAACGATCGCATTGACTTTTTGTAGCATGGAAGCTGAATTGAAAATCTTAGCGGCTAACTTTTGCCGGTCTAGTGTTTGGTTGGGCAGGTAAATGTCTTTTCCAAAGTGAAGCATCATTTGGCTACGGACTAATGAGGAGCTATTCATGATTCGCTTTGCTTCCAAATCGGCATTGAATACCGGAATGCCAAGTAAATTGAAAAACTTGCAGATGGTTGATTTTCCGCTGCCGATTCCTCCTGTAATTCCTATTTTAAGCATTTTGTTAGTTTTCAATGAGGTATTCGATCTTCATAGGGGCGAAATTAACCAATTTAAATTGTGCTGGAGTTTTGTCTAGTTTCACAGGTAAATAATCCAGGTTGTTTTTGATGTCTTGATAAGACACCGAAGCCCTGAAATCAGAAGGGAGTACGTCTGAAAAACGGCTTAAGCTAATTAAGAAGGTCACTTTTACTTCCGCAGGAAACAAGTGAACATGAATTTTTCGGGGAAGGCTATCTATTTTAACCGGAATAGTCAGTTGTTTCTCGGTATATTCTTCCACCGGAATCTGAATTGTTACCCGATTGGTTGAGAACTCCAGATTCTTGATTTTTTGGAGCGAGACGTTGCGTTGAATCAGATGCCCCAGCTCCTTATATTGTTGATAATTGGTTTTTATGTGCGGTAAAGTATCCAGAATCGACTCGGGACCAAGCACTTCAATCGAGTCCGGGGTGACCACAATCTCATCGTACAAGTAATGCTGTTTTTTGAATCCCAGGCTGACATCGGGAACTACTTTTTTCTTTTGAGTCAGAATTCGGTCAAATTGAAAATGAACGGTATCCGGTTGAATACTGGTTAGGTTTAGTTCATTGCTAATCTGGTCCGAAATTTTCTTCCGATAGTAGCGGCTTGGAATCGCATAATTGTTTTTTTGAGTTCCATTGATGAGGTCGCCAGCAATTTCATCTACATTGAATACCAAAGGCGAAAAGGCCATACTCAGCTTGTAGCGTAGCAAGGTAAATCCATAAGAGCGGACTTCCAATACAAAGTTTTTGGGCGGCGTATTAACCAGCATTTTACTTTTAGGCATGTTGGTGTAGCGCACCGGAAACGAAAGTTCAACAGTATATTCCTTTTCGAGCGCATTCAATAGCCAAAAGATGGATGCAATACCCACGCAGATCAGATAGATGACGAGCCTGCGTTCGTTCTTAATCTGAAACTTTTGAAAGAATAGTTTTGCCTTATGTAGCCATTTGTTTTCCACGCAATCAAAGATAAAAAAAAGGGTTGACTTGCGGTCGACCCTTTCTCTCTTTTACTATGCTAAGATTATTTTTGAGGAGTAACATCTGACATGTCTTTCACTACCGCACTTTTGTCAACACGAAGTTTTACATTGTCATCTACTTGAAGCAGAACGTAGTTGTCTTTGATTTCGACAACTTTACCATAGATTCCGCCAGTTGTTACTACTTTATCTCCTTTGCCAAGGCTTTCGCGAAATTTCTTCAATTCTTTTTGCCTTTTCACCTGAGGTCTGATCATGAAAAAATAAAACACAACAATAATCAGTACCAAGGGAAGAAATGTTGTAATCGGGTTTTGTTCAGCTCCCGGTTGCGGAGCCATCAATAAGTAGTTCATCATTTTATTCTTTAGTTTTTACTGTATAAATTTATTAGCTCATTATTTACGGTTGCGGTAACCGCTAGTTTTGTTATTTCCGGCTGCGTGTTGGCAACGATATTAAACTCCTTGTAAACCCGCCCGGTTTCTCCGGCACTGTTAAAAACAACTTCAATGAAATCTGATTTTCCGGGAGCAATGGGCTCTTTCGGGAAATGAGTGGTTAAGCAGCCACAATCAGCTTCAACTTTTTCAATAATTAGGGGGCCGTCCCCGCTATTAGTAAAGTGAAAACTATAGGCCACCACCTCGCCGGCTTCCAACTGACCAAAATTATAGAATCTTTCTTGAATCTCAAATTTTGGAGTTCCCGTGTTTGAAGCTGTTTTGTCCGATGCTTTATTGCTGCTGGATTGGCAGCTAACGACAACAACAAGCAAAAGAAATATGGCCGTTAAACATTTCATGAAGGCAGATTGCTATCTTCTCCAATTAATCCTCGTCCGGCTTTCAGAATCTTATCCTCAGCTTTTAGTGCTTTCAGTGCTTTGTCCAGGATGCCGTTAATGAAATTACGACTTTTCTTGGTGCTGTAATATTTCGACAATTCGATGTATTCGTTCAGGGTGACTTTGGTTGGAATGGACGGGAAGAATAAAAACTCAGCAATGGCCATTTCCAGGATCAACTCATCAATAAATGCAATTCGCTCAACATCCCAGTTAACCGTGTATTTGGTAACCACTTCTTTTAATTCGTCGTGGTTCAAAACGGCTTTACGGTAAAGATCTTTGGAAAACTGACGGTCTTCTTCATCTTTAAACATGGGCAGTAGTGCCTGGTCTTCGCCGGTGTATTCTTTGAACTTTTTAAACGTTTTGATGATCATACTCACCACGAAATCAAGGTCATCATTCCAGTAAATACTCTGTTCTTCCAATAATTGAGTCAAATCTTCCGATTGAAGAATAACGTCCGTTAATACTTGCTCAATGAACTTTTTATCTGCCTGGTACGAGTTGTCCTCACTGGCCATGTAGCTTTTGAAAAAATCACTGTCAATTAAGGTCAAATACAGCTTTTTTATCAATTCAGGCTCATTAACCCAACTTAACTTCGACTGTCCCAAATATTTATTCAGACTTTCATTTGAGCTTAGTTGTGCGATGAGTTGGTTGCGAATAAACCGGATGTTAGGGTTTAAATCTTCCTCGGTAGGGAAGTGTTTTTTCTTTCTTAACTCAACCACTGATTCAGCATGCTTACTGATTTCAATTACTAAATCCAATAAATAATGGTAAAGGTCGTAGGTTTTCTGGATACTGAAGAAAAGTTCTCTCTCGGTATTGTTAATTGATTTGTCAGGTGAGGAATAGAAGGCGTATAAAACCTGCAAAACTTTAATGCGAATAATTCTTCTGCTAATCATTGTCTTAGAACTAGTTTTCTTTAAAAGGTGGCAAAGTTACACAATTTCTTTTCTGCTGTTCAACATCTAATCGTTTTTTTCATCCTTTGCTTCGAAATATTTCCCCGTATGGTCGCTGGTGTAAAATTCGGTCTGTTCGTCCTCTTCTTCCTCCTCCTCTTCTTCTTCCCAGTCATAGCGCTGTCGCTGAGGGCCTTGTTTTCTATAAAAAATGCTAAGAATTAGTCCGCTAACGCCACCCCACAAATGGCTCTCCCACGACACTCCGGGTTTCAGGGGGAACATTCCCCAAAACATGCCGCCATAAAGAAAAACCACAATGATGGCGATGGTCAGTAATTTGGTGTCGTTTCGGAAGATACCGCTGAAAAACAGGAAAGAGGCCAGGCCGTAAACCACGCCACTGGCTCCGATGTGCCAGGCTTCGCGTCCACCAAGCCAAACACAGAGGCCCGATAAAAAATAAATCAGAAAGAAAATTCGGTAGGCCAACTTCCGGTAGAAATAGAATAAGGCCAATGAAAGCACAAAAAAAGGAATGGAGTTAGCTGCCAGGTGCTTGTAGCCGCTATGAATGAAGGGCGAAAACAAAATGCCTTTTAGCCCTTCCCATCTCAGCGGGAAAATACCATAAACGGCAAACTCAAAATCCAGGGTTGTTTCAACTAAAAAGGTCAACCAAAAAAACAGTAGGAATAAGCTGGGAAACACCAGGCTGTGCTTGAAGATTTTTTTTTCCAGCTCCGGATCAATGGTGTCGTGCTTTGGCGGATAATAGTTGAATAGTGGCATTAAATTAATTGATCAATCAGGTTTACAAATCCGTGAACATCTTCTTCGGTGGTGTCAAAGGAAGTCATCCAGCGAACTTCCGAGGCCGACTCATCCCACAGATAGAAAAAATATTTTTCCTGAAGTTTGGGAATAACAGCTGGGGGGAGAATGGCAAAAACGCCGTTTGCTTCTGTTGTTTGTGTCAATTTTACTTTGCCGGTTTTCAGCACTTCGCATTCCAGTAATTTGGCCATTTTATTGGCATGAAGGGCATTGGTTTTCCATAACTCATTTTTGAAATACGCTAGAAACTGGGCACTTACAAAGCGCATTTTAGAGAAAAGCTGCATGCTTTGCTTGCGAATGTACTTGGTGTTAGCGGTCAGTTTGGGGTCGAAAAACAGTACCGCTTCGCCCATCAGCATGCCGTTTTTTGTTCCGCCAAACGACAGCATATCCACCCCGGCATCTTTGGTAAACGCACGAAAAGGCAGGTCAAGCGCTACGGCTGCATTGGCAATTCGCGCGCCGTCCATGTGCACGAGTAAGCCGTATTGGTGGGCCAGGGCGGTGATTGCTTTTATTTCATCAACCGAATACACGGTTCCCATTTCGGTTACCTGCGAAATGGAGATAACCTTGGGTTGGGCGTGGTGTTCAAAGTCAAAACCATGCAAGTATTTCTGAATGCCTTCTGGCGTTATCTTACCTTTTTCACTCGGAACCGGCAGCAGCTTACAGCCTGTCAGCTTTTCCGGAGCACCGCATTCATCTACCTGGATGTGGGCGGTGTCGGCACAAATAATTGAATTGAACGAGTTGGTTGTCGTAGAAAGAGCCAATACATTAGCGCCGGTTCCGTTGAAGACAAAGAAAACTTCGGTGTTCTGTCCAAATTCCTTTTTGAAAAGTTGAATCGCTTCCCGGGTAACCGGATCGTCTCCATAACCGACCATGTGTCCGTTGTTGGCGGTTTCTAGTGCTTTTAAGATTTCCGGATGAACCCCGGCATTATTATCGCTGGCAAAGCCTCTGGGCATAATTTTGATTTTTTTATAGACTTGTAACATTTTACAGGTCCATGTGTTTTAGTTTAACCAACTCCGTTTATTTTATCTTTGGATTATCTTTTAACAAGAGCGGGAATTGGCTTATAAAAGAAAAGAAAAAATTGCTTGCAACAAAATCGTCGCGTTCAATAGGGATATCACTTTGTTGCATTTAGGTGGCATGGGCGTTATGCCGGTTGTCGAATCGTTTTAAATCAGTTTATGAAAGAAAAAATCAACCTGTTTTGGTTTCGTCGCGATTTACGTATTGCTGATAATCATGGATTGTACCGGGCGCTGGCGGCTGGAAAACCGGTATTGCCTGTTTTTATTTACGACGCTACTATTCTTAACGATCTGGAGGATAATGACAGCCGGGTGGAGTTTATCGCAGACCAGGTCAATCGCTTGAAAGAAGAATTTGAGCGCAACAATAGCACGCTCTGGATTTACCATGGCAAACCCCTCAATGCCTTTAAACGCTTATGGGTTGAGTACGAAGTGGAAGCGGTTTATACGAATGCCGATTACGAACCGTATGGCCGTGAACGCGATGGGCGGGTAGCTACTTTTTTGAGGACGCAGAACATTGAATTTTTTTCGTATAAAGACCAGTTAATGTTTCATCAGAACGATATTCGCAAAAATGACGGAAAGCCCTATACGGTTTTTACTCCTTATAGAAATAAGTGGCTCGAGCAGTTTCGTCACATTGAACTCGACGAATATCCTTCTCCAAAGTTGCTGCATGGCTTATTGAAAACCGAGCCGCTGAAAGACATTACGCTTCGCGATATCGGTTTTCGGCGCGGAAGTCTGGAATTTCCAGAGAAAAAGATTGATAAGCCGATCCTGAAAAATTATGAAGCCCTTCGCGATTTTCCAGCTATGGATGCGACTTCCCATCTGGGTATCCATCTGCGCTTTGGCACCATCAGCATTCGCAAACTCACGAAAAAGGCGGTTCAGCATTCTGCGGTATTCCTGAATGAGCTGATCTGGCGAAATTTTTATGCCGATATTCTGTGGCATTTTCCATATGTTGCAGAACGCTCTTTTAAGCCGGCTTACGATCATATCCCTTGGATCAATTCAGAAAAGGATTTTGCTCGCTGGTGCGAAGGAACGACCGGTTATCCCTTGGTGGATGCCGGTATGCGCCAGTTAAATGAGACAGGGTATATGCACAACCGGATTCGGATGGTAGTCGCCAGTTTTTTGTGTAAACATTTGCTGATTGACTGGCGTTGGGGGGAGGCTTATTTTGCCGAGAAATTGTTGGACTATGAGTTAGCCTCGAACAATGGCGGCTGGCAGTGGGCCGCCGGAACGGGCTGCGATGCCGCACCTTATTTCCGGGTGTTTAACCCAACGCTGCAAGCTCAAAAGTTCGATCCGGAATTTAAATACATCCGTCGCTGGGTGCCTGAGTTCGACGATTTAAGCTATCCACAGCCCATGGTTGAGCATAAACTGGCCCGGCAACGCGCCATCGATACCTATAAAAAGGCGCTGGCCTCGGGTTGATGCCAATCTGAATGCCTTGTCAATGGGGCGTTTCAGCCTCCTGCAAAAAACCACGTGTGATTTTTTCAAAAGGCCTTTGTTCCTGTTTATTTCTCCAACGGTTTCGCATTGGTGAGTCGTTCTATTTTGAATTTTAGGGCTCTTGAAATACTGACTTTATAACAAGGTAGCGAGATCAGACTTTCAGTTTTTCGAAGCTTAAAAGCGAGGTTTTTACTTCTTAAAGAATATGCATTGAAATACGCGTTTTGACCGAATTTTTATTGCATGTTATTGAGTTTGGGTGATAGTAATTGCCAGATATATAGCTAGTAAGGGGCGGGAGTTAATGTCTTTTTTTATGATTAACTTGTATTGATAAAAATAAGTCTATATGGGAGTAACATACATTGCGTGTCTGTTTCAAAGAGCAGGAAGTCCGTCAAAGCGTGTAGGAGAGTTTAGTAATCCGAGAGAGCTTAAGTTATACTTCGAGGCGAGCAACTACAAAATTAGTTATAGAAATGAGCCGCCATATCCCCATGTTATGGTTCTAAAAGAGGAAATAACAGATAATGGCGTAAGGGATTGGATTGTATTCTGCTATTATGCTGAGATGAGTGATCTGCCTTGAACTTCTCAGTAAGCGAATAATTTTAGAATGCAAAACATAAAAATAAAAGAAATGCACCCTAAACCCTTTTTATCAGCTTCAGGACGAATTCATAAAAGTAGTATCGTGAATCGATCACCACTTAAAATTGAAAATGTAATTGAATATCCTGAGCTTGTCAAAACTCCTGGTAAGTTAATTAAATTCTATGCAGTTTCAGCAAACAGTGTTGATGCCTTATTAAATAATTACTTGTATGCTGCTAACCCTTTGTTATTCAATGATCCTTTTGATTGTCCAGTTCAATTGTGGAATCTTGATTCATTTAGATATGAAAATATTCAACGTTTCGCTTTATTTGAAGACTTGATAAGAAAATTAGGGGAAGACCGTTTTATGTCTCCAATTTATAATCGAAATCTTTTCTTTGAATCTAGAATGGCGACTCTGGGAATTATTTGCTTACATGAGTTTTCATTAAATAGCAGTGATTGTCAGGATACCTTGTGGGGATACTATTCAAACCAACAGGGATTTGCAGTAAAATTTGATAGTTGCATTTTAAGAAAAAGCTTGGGAGCACCGTTTCAAGTTGAATATTTGGATAGATCACAGCTAGATAAATTTAGCTTGGATAGTATTGAAGAGGGAGAAGATTTTTTACCAATGTTTTTAAGATGGACTACGCAAAAGAAGAAAATATGGGAAAATGAATACGAATGGCGATTTGTCTTGCAAGATTTAGAAGCAGATACATTGATGATGGATGCTCCAGATAAAGAAAGAAAAAGAACGTATTGTAAGGATGCTATCTCTGAAGTTTTGCTAGGATTAAAATTCTTTAATGTAACAAATATGGTTGAAGTGTCAGAAAAGGAAAGCTATTACATTATTGATATTGAAAAGCAGAAAGATCAGTGCGACCTACTATCTTTTCTTTCTGATTGTTCGGAGCTAAAAGTAAGTCATATGCATATGAAGCAAGATGAGCTTGCAATCCGTCCCAGGCGTTGCGAAATATTTTGCGAAGCTCACGGGCGATTTCATATAAAATATCTAGAATAAAGATAGGCAGGTTTTTATTTATTATTCTTTTGAAAGCAATAATGAACTTAATGTTTCACCACCAAGAAAGTAATTACATGAGTAAAGGGGCAAGTGCGGATCAGAATCCACGTCCCCCTTGCTCTTTATAATCACGAGTCGCCTTTCACCCAATTAACAATTTTTTCATCGTTGGGCTTGGTTTTTGGTTTGGCGTAGTCAACCAAGTGCCCGTTTTCATCAATCATGTATTTCTGAAAGTTCCAGCTCACTTCCGAGTCCGAAACACCGTTCTTGGCCTTTTGGGTCAGCCACTGGTAAAGTGGGTGCATATCATCGCCTTTGACCGATATTTTAGACATCATCGGGAAAGTAACGCCGTAGTTACGTTCGCAAAACTCGGCAATTTCATCGTTTGATCCGGGTTCCTGTTTAGCAAAATTGTTGGCCGGAAATCCAATAATGGTGAAATGGTCACCTCCATATTGGTCGTAAAGTTCCTGCAACAATTCATACTGAGGCGTTAGTCCACATTTGGAAGCGGTGTTCACGACCAGCACTTTTTTCCCTTTCAACTGGCTCAAATCAAAATCCGAACCTTCAATATCCTTCACCTTAAAATCGTATATGCTGGTTTGTGCAAAACCAAGGGCCGAAATCAGTAGTAAGGAAAATAGAAATGTTAATTTTTTCATGACGTATTTTTTGTTTGTGTAACACGATCTAAAACATATCGGAATTGAAAAAGTTTGTTGTTTGCTTGTCATCAGACTCTTAATTCTTGTTAATAAAAACCCGCTTAATTTCCTGCTAAAATGTTTATCTTTGAGCGTCATTAAATGGAATTATGGAGAATTTTATTGTTTCCGCCCGAAAATACAGACCCGATACGTTTCAAACAGTAGTTGGACAAGAATCGATTACGTCGACCCTGAAAAACGCAATTGAAAATAGTCAGTTAGCGCATGCTTACTTGTTTTGTGGTCCGCGTGGAGTTGGGAAAACGACCTGTGCGCGTATTTTCGCTAAAACAATTAATTGCCAAAATTTAACGGCCGAAACCGAGCCTTGCAACACCTGCGAGTCTTGTCTGGCTTTCAACGGAAACCGGTCATACAATATTCATGAGCTGGATGCAGCGTCGAACAACTCGGTGGATGATATCCGGAACTTAACCGATCAGGTTCGAATTCCGCCTCAAATTGGAAAATATAGCATTTACATCATCGATGAGGTTCACATGTTGTCGCAGGCTGCTTTTAACGCCTTTCTGAAAACCTTGGAGGAACCTCCCAAGCATGCCATTTTTATTTTGGCTACAACGGAGAAGCATAAAATTATTCCAACCATTTTGTCACGCTGCCAGATTTTCGATTTCAACCGGATTAAAATTGGTGATATCTCGGGTCACCTGGGGTATGTGGCACAAAGTGAGCAGGTGGTTATTGAGGCCGAAGCCTTAAATGTGATTGCTCACAAAGCCGATGGCGCTATGCGTGATGCTCTTTCCATTTTTGATCAGATTGTGAGTTTTTCAGGAAAAAGCATTAGCTACAAGGATGTAATTTCTAACCTGAACGTGTTGGATTACGATTACTATTTCCGACTGGTTGAAATGCTTCTGAAAAATGATGTACCCAATGCCATGTTGCTTTTCAACGAGGTGCTGGATCATGGCTTTGACGGTCACCATTTCATCAATGGATTGAGTAGCCATATTCGCGATTTATTGGTGTGCAAAGATCCAGTAACCGTGCAGCTGCTTGAAGTTGGTGGCGAAATCAAGGAAAAGTACAAAACGCAGGCTACCGTTTGCCATCCCGATTTCTTGCTGGAGGCTTTGAAAATAAGCAATGATTGTGACATGCAATACAAAGCCAGCCAAAACAAACGTTTGCTGGTGGAACTGAGCCTGATTAAAATGGCACAGCTCACCTTAAAAAAAAAATAGTTGACGGAAACGAAGATGCGGTTTTAGCTCCTATTTTTTCGGAACATGCCCAAAACAATAAGGCTCCTCAGCCGCGCTCTGGTTCAAGTAAAGAGCAAGCGGCGAAAACCCGAACGGTTGCTGAGCCCGAAATCCCTGTAAAAGTTCCTACTAAGCGAATCATTAAAAGGCAGGGGAGCAGCTATACTCCTTCCATTAAAGATGCTCTTTCGGGGAAGATGGTTAAAGATGGGGAGGAAGACGCACAGGAAAAACTCAAGTATTTTTCTGGAGAGCAATTGAAGGAGCCATTTACCCAAGAACAGTTCGCTGAAAAATGGAGTGAATACCTGCTGAAGCTTGAGGCTCGGCCAAACCTGAGAGCCACCCTCTCACGACCTATTGAGATTAGCAATGATTTTAAACTAAAATTGCCAATTGATAATTCGGTTCAATTAGAAGAAATCAATAAAATTAAGCCCGACTTGGTTTCCTGGTTGCGAAAAGAATTGCGCAACACTAGCATCGAATTGATTACCGATATCGTGGTTCAGGAATCGGAGTACAAGCCCTATTCTGAAACGGAAAAGTTAGCCGAAATGGTGAAAAAGAACCCATCCCTTGCCGTCCTAAAACAACGTTTTAATCTTGATTTTGGAGAATAGCACTGAGCGGAGGGTTTTAAGGCATTGTTAATCGTTAAGGAAATTATGCCCACATAAGAATGAGTCGATAAATTTTTAGTATTTTTGATTGAAACGTAAAAAAAAGAGGAGGTCACTATGCTTAAAGAACAAGTTTTAAAAGCTCTGAACAAACAAATTAATGCAGAAATGCATTCTGCTTATCTATACTTATCCATGTCTGCTTATTTTGAAGATAAAGGGTTGGGCGGATTTGCCAACTGGATGAAAGTTCAATATCAAGAGGAGCTTTCACATGCTTTAAAAATATTTGAATTTGTGAACGAACGTAATGGTCGTGTCCTGTTGGAGCCAATTGATGGAGTCCCAACTGAATTTGGAGGCATTATCGATGTGTACGAAAAAACACTGGAGCACGAGCAAAAGGTTACCCAAATGATCGACGAATTGATGGATGTTGCTGTGAGCGCGAGTGATCATGCAACGCAAAGTTTCCTGCAATGGTTCGTCGATGAGCAAGTTGAAGAAGAAGCCAATGTCAATGAATTGCTTGATAACCTACGTTTGATTGATGGACAGGGAAATGGTTTGTTTATGCTCAATCGTGAGTTGCAAGCTCGTACCTTTGTCGATGCTACACAGGCAGAATAAAATTCTATTCTATATGCTATTGAAAGGCTGCCTGGTTGGTGGCCTTTTTTTGTTAATGCATAAGTCAAGTTGATTTCTTAAGAATATAGTGTTATGAATAAACAGATTGAAAACTCATGGGTTAAATTTCGGAAGGTTTGTGAAGCTTCGCCATCGGTAGAGGAAATGACGGGAATTGAAAAGGCTTTTGACTTTGCCTTTCAAACACTTGGTGAAAATACCTGGCCCAATGGAGAGATCATTTTAATTCATTCACTCGAAGTGGCTCAGGTGGTTGCTCAGGAAGTGGGACTGGGAACGAGTTCCATTATTGCTGGGTTGCTGCATAATGTAACGTATGAAAATATTCATGACCGGCCGGCTATCCAGGATATTGAAAAGCGATTTGGGCCGGTAGTTGCTGGTATTCTGGAGGGAATGGCTAAAATTAATGCACTGGGAACAGATACGGTTGATTTGCATTCGGAGAACTATCGTAAATTGATGCTTGCACTGGCTGGCGACGTTCGGGTGATTTTGGTTAAAATTGCCGATCGCTTACATGTGATGCGCCACTTGAGTGGCTACATGCCCGAGGCACAGCACAAAATAGCCATGGAGACTGCTCACCTTTATGCACCCTTGGCTCATCGCTTAGGCTTGTATTATGTCAATTCCGAGTTGTTGGATTTATGCCTGAAGCATACGAATCCGGATTCGTACCAGTATGTGGCTGATCGCTTGGATGAAAGTAAACAGGAACGTAAAGATTTTGTCGCTGAGTTTGTTAGTCCTATTGAAGATAAGCTGAAGGCGCGTGGTTTTCGATTTGATATGAAAGCCCGAACCAAATCCATCAATTCTATCTGGAAAAAGATGCAAAACAAGAAGGTAAGCTTCGATGAAGTGTATGACTTGTTTGCCATTCGTATCATTTTGGATTCAGAGCTGGAGATGGAAAAATCAGACTGCTGGCAGGTCTACTCCATTGTTACCGATGAGTACCAGTCGAATCCGGAGCGGATGCGCGACTGGATATCGGTCCCTAAATCGAATGGCTACGAAAGCTTGCATGCAACCGTGTTGGGACCGCATAAAAAGTGGGTGGAAATCCAGATTCGTACCAAACGGATGGATGAGGTTGCCGAGAAAGGACTGGCTGCTCATTGGAAGTATAAAGGAGGATCGGCCAGTGCCGAAATGGAAACCTGGTTGGCTAATGTGCGGGAGATTTTGGAAAATCCGGATTTGAATATTGTTGATTTTATTGACGATTTTAGCACCAATATTTATACCGATGAAATCTTCGTATTTACTCCCAAAGGCGATTTAAGACGTTTGCCGGCCGGTGCTACTCTGTTGGATTTTGCCTATGAAATTCATTCCGAAGTGGGGGATCATTGTGTGGGCGGAATGTTGGATGGCCGTAAAGTGACTTTGCGACATAAACTGAAAAATGGCGACCAGGTGTCGGTCGATACCTCAATAAAACAAAAACCAAAACAGGATTGGTTGGACTTTGTCATCACCACCAAAGCTAAAACACGAATTAAAGTCAGTGTTAACGAAGAGCGTAAGAATGAAGCCGAAAATGGCAAGGAAATTCTGCTTCGGAAGCTGAAAAACTGGAAGATTGATTACAATGATGATCTTATCCGGATGCTACTTAAGCACTACAATCTTAAGCTGGCTCAGGATTTATATTACAATATTTCGGTTGGTAAAATTGAGCCACTGGCCATTAAAGAACTGGTGGTTGAGAAAGAAGCTGAAGCTACAGCCAAGCAAAAGGTTGAGGAGATCTTGCCCGTTGATCAATTGAACGATCTTGATTTTTCGAGAGGGAACGACTATCTGGTGATTGACAACAACATTAAAAATGTGAACCACAAGTTGGCACCCTGCTGTAACCCGATTTTTGGTGATCCGATTTTTGGTTTTGTTACGATCAGCGATGGTATTAAAATACACCGCCGAACATGTCCCAATGCCAAGCAATTGTTTGAGCGCTATCCTTACCGGGTTATTCCGGCCAAGTGGCGCGATTCGGAAAAACGCAGTTCGTTTCAGGCTACCATTCGCCTGTCGGGAACCGATGAGGCCGGAATTGTTGGGCAAATCTCACATGTTATCGCTAAGGATGTGGGGGTGCAGATGCGCTCCATCAATATTGATTCGGTGAATGGCGCCTTTGAAGGCACCTTGCGAATTTTTGTGAACAACCTGGAGCATCTGGATTTTCTGATGCATAAACTTCAGAACATCAAAGGTGTGATTAATGTGTCGCGAGCCGATACGTAAACGAATTAAGCAAAGAGTTTGAATGTCCCTGCCATTTCGCAGGGATTTTTGGTTTAGAGAGGCGTATTTGAAAACAATTTGCCGACTTAGCTGTCTGGGGAATGAACCGTTGCAGCGAAGAGCGTTTAGGAAACGAAGATAAATGCGTATTAAATAGCAAGTACAACGAATAGATGAGAGCAAACTTTTATGATTTTAAAGCCCGGTCTCTTCAAGGCGGCGAGATCGATTTTTCGGATTACAAAGGGCAGGTTGTGCTGGTGGTGAATACCGCCAGCCGATGTGGTTTTACGCCACAGTATGAAGGTTTAGAGGAGCTCTATCGAAAGTATAAGTCAACGGGGTTGGTCGTTCTGGGCTTTCCGTGCAATCAGTTTGGCAATCAGGAGCCCGGAACAGCTGATGAAATTGCAGAGGGCTGTTTGATTAACTATGGCGTTTCGTTTCAGCTATTCGAGAAAGTAGCGGTCAACGGAGCAAACACACATCCTGTTTTTCAATATTTGAAGCATGAAATGCCAGGGCTGTTGGGTGGAGTGATTAAATGGAATTTCACTAAATTTTTAATTGCCCGGGATGGAATCCCCGTGAAGCGCTTTGCTCCGATTACCAAGCCTGAGAAAATAGAGCCGGATATATTGAAATTGCTTTAGTGAAGCACTATTCTCTGATCCATTCAGTTTTATCTGCTGCAGCAATGCGGGTTCTTGGGGGGCGTTGAAACGACTCATTCGGCTCACCCAGTACAAAGAAGCCCATCAAGGTGTCTTCGTCTTCCAGCTTTAGAAAGTCGCGCATTTCGTTGGAATAGCATATGTCGCCGGTACTCAGGTAACCACCTATTCCGAAAGCATCTAAGCTGAGGTAGATATTTTCAATGGCGCAGGCAACTGAAACAATATCTTCCTGCTTGGGAAATCGCTTGAATGGATCACGCTTGGCCACAATGGTAACGATGTGAGAAACCCGCTTCCACTTTTCGCTGTACGCTTTGTATTTAAAGTCGAAGAACTTTTCGGGAGGCGTAATCTGCTTGTAGATTTCTTGCTGAACACTGAAAAAGCGCTTGACGGCTTCACCAGCGAAAACTTTAAAATGCCAGGCTTGTACCAATCCGTGCGAGGGCGCCCAACAGGCATTTTCTAATAGCTTTTCGATGACGGAATCATCAATCGTACTTCCTTCTTTTAGCCCGCTAACAAATGTTGATTGGCGGTTTTTAATCCAATCGGATAGCTTATGTGGTGTAAATTCCATTTTTGATCTGATTCAATTGCTGAATCACTAAAACAAAGGAGTTGCTGAATGGTTTTTAAAAGCTGTTTATGGTATGCGTTTGAGGTGGTAATTCTGATCCTTTTTCGGTGATGAAGATTCCCATTCAGGATAACGTATGAATGGTTTTAGGGGCTCGAAACAAGTCAACGGAGGATGGTAATTCCGGAATGTGAGGTATTGGAGTAGATTTCTTGAAATTCGTATCCTCCTTTTTGGCGTTTGGGGAGTCTGCTTGCAGGTTTTGGTGTCTGGTATTTGAATGACTTTTGGTAGATTTGCGGAATCGGTTTAATGGTTTTTGAAAATAAGTGAAAGATGAGAGAGGAACTACAAAGGATTACGGAATTAATGGATACAAGTCAGCTTGAGCAGGCGCAACAGCAGCTGATACATTTAATCGAACAACAAGCTGATTGTGCTCAGCTGCATTATTTGTTAGGTCAAACTTACTACAGACAACAGCAGTGGGGGAAAGCGATCAATGCTTTTAATGAGGTGTTGGCTTTGGAGCCCAACCATCCGGATGCGCAGTCTCAGATTGATATGGCAAACAGTATCTTGGGGTATTTTACACCAGATATGTTCAACCCATAAGCGTTGTTGGCAGTCGACGAATTGATCTTTGGCTTCCCAAAGCCAGGTACTTCTACTTGAAAAAACTAAAATAGACACTACCGTAGTGGCGCGTCTCCACGTATTTGTCTACTTCTGAAAAGTTGTATTGTTTGCCGTGTTCCAGAATGAATAGTCCTCCTTCTTTGAGGAGCTTGTTCTGCAGAACCAAGGATGGAATTTCATTAAACCGAGAATGATCATACGGAGGATCAGCGAAAACTACATCGAACTGGTCAGATGATTGCTCACAAAATTTAAAAGCATTTCCTTTAATGGCCCGGATTTCTTTCGAGGCATCCAGCTTTTCAATAACTGAACGAATAAATTGATGGTGTTGAAAGTTGAGCTCAAGTGTGGTGATATCAGTACAGCCGCGCGATAGAAATTCAAAGGAAATGCTGCCTGTTCCGGCAAATAAGTCCAGCACTTTTATTTCTTCAAAATCGACCTGATTGGTTATAATATTGAACAAGCTTTCTTTCGCCATATCTGTTGTTGGTCGGGCCTTGAAGCTTTTCCCGGGGCTGAACTGTCGTCCGCGGTGGGTTCCTCCTACTATTCTCATGCGTAATTATTTAAAAGATTAACAAAGCGGGCATCCGGAAGTTGATCAAACAGATAGCTGTAATACACTTCGGTGCTCCGGGTGGTGATCGCCACTTCTTTAAAATACTGGCGAAGCTGATGGTAAATAGGAGAACGTTTGTTAACCCGGCCGCTCAACTGAATCCGGACATCATCGATTTGCTCGGTTTGAACCACATTCAAAATGTAATAAAGCAAATCATTATCATTGCGATACATGAATGAATTACAAAATCGAATGGTGTGATCAGCCAAGGTCAGAGTCATTTGATTTCGGAAAACCTGTATGTCGATAAGCGGATGAGCACTTGCTCGTTTTGCATTTTTGCTTAATTGTGTCACCAGTTCATTCTGAATAAGAATGCCGGGATGTTTATCGGTAAAAAAATGTTTTACCTTCTTGGGAATGGCCATCTGCAAAACCTGTTGGTAGGACTTCACAGGAAGGTAGTATAGCTCCTCTTCATCCGACAATTCAAGGTTTAACTCGTATGCCTCTTGGCCGTGCTGTTCATCGAAGAAACCTTCAGGCAAAAGAGTCATTCTTCCTGGTGACGAATAATGAATTTGCGTGGATTTAAAATCAGCCAGCAGAATGTCAAATTCGGAATAAATATCCTTCAACTTCCGATGCATAAACCTGAGGTTGCCTGAAAATTCCTTATGAAAAAGGTAGATGTATTTGTTTTGCAAACCATCACGGACACAAAAAGAAAATCCATCCAGACTAAACTGGATGGATAAGTGATATTCTTGTGTGAAATTTAAATCAAAGGTTTCGTCAACAAGCAATAAATGTTGCATACCATTTTTTACTCCCAGTTACCGGCATTACTATTTGTCTCAGTTAATGACCCAACTTTTAGTCCAGGGTATTTGCCATTGGTTCTTCTCTGGTCGTTCAGGTTGATTACCATTTGACGATCCAGGTTTTTCAGAATGGTGTTGTTGTGAGCTTTTACTTCAAACACAGGAACTTTAATTCCAGAACCTGTTGTAATGACATTTGCTCCAAGATGAAATTCAGCCACCGTATCCTTAACCGGCACCATGTTAATTTTTTCAATTGGATATGAACGACCGAATAGTGTGTCCATAACGCTTATTTTAAGCGTGTCACGGATGATTAAGCCCTTTTTGATTGCTGTCTCTTCTGTCAGTCCTGCCGCAATCATACTGTCATTAAGCATTCCAATTTTACGTACCAATGGCAGTGAGTCCGTCTTTACAAAGTTGATTAACGAGTCCCAGTCTCCTGTGAAATGACCATTTACATCTTTAAATGCCAGTTGTGCTTTCCGAATATCTTTTAGTCGTTCAACTGTAACTTCATATCTGGCGTCTTTGGCCTTCTCAAACTCAATAGGCCTTTCAATACTTTGGTAAATAAAGTATGCAAGGATGATTGCAGCTACTATTAATACGATCTGAATTACTGTCTTCATCTGTATCCTTTTAAGATTAGTTTATGTTTGCATGCAAATTTATAAAAAAAATTAAATTACTATCCGTGGAATAGTTTTAATTTCGCAGGAATGTTAAAAAAACACATTAAAGAACATATTTGTCAGAAGCTGGGTTTCGAACCGACGGAAGGGCAGAAGGTGCTCTCTGAGAAGTTTGCTGATTTTATAACGCATGCTGATCCGGATGTGCTTTTTTTACTGAAGGGGTATGCAGGAACAGGAAAGACAAGCATGCTAAGTGCATTGGTTAAAACACTTAAAGCTTTTAAGTTTCAAACCGTGTTGTTGGCTCCAACGGGGCGGGCTGCCAAAGTCCTTACTTCATATACGGGGCAGAGTGCTTATACCATCCATAAAAAGATCTATCGCCAGCAGGCAACAACTGATGGATTTGGGCGTTTTTCGGTGGATAAAAATTTTCACAAAAACTGCTTTTTTATTGTCGATGAAGCATCCATGATTTCAAATTCGTCCAAGGATGGTTCCGTATTTGGCACGGGACGCTTATTGGATGACTTGTATGAATACGTTTATTGTGGGCAGAACTGTAAGCTTGTCCTGGTGGGCGATACGGCTCAGTTACCTCCGGTGGGCATGGATATTAGTCCGGCCCTGGATGTATCGGAGCTGGAAATGTATGGCGGACAGGTCTTGCATCATGAGTTGGTTGATGTGGTAAGACAGGAGTTTGACTCCGGTATCTTGTATAATGCCACCAACATCCGATCGTTGATTGGCGATTCGTATTTTTATCCGGCCTATTTCCCGATTGAAACGGAGAATTTTACTGATATCAAACGCATTGGCGGAGGGGAGTTGATTGAGAAGATATCCGATTGTTACGACAAGTACGGCGAGCAGCAAACCATGGTGATTACTCGCTCGAACAAACGTGCCAATAAGTTTAATGAAGGAATTCGTTCGACTATTCTATACAAAGAAGCAGATATTACGATTGGTGATTTGCTGATGGTGGTTAAAAACAATTACTTCTGGGCGGGCGATGACGAACGACTGGATTTTGTGGCGAATGGCGACATTGTTGAAATTCAATCGATTTATGGTTACGAACAATTGTATGGTTTCCGCTTTGCTAGTGTTTGTGTCAAATTTATTGATTACGATGACTTGGAGGTCGACTGCAAAGTTCTGCTGGAAACCCTGAACATTGAAACAGCATCGTTAAGCTATGAGCAAAGCCAGCGTCTGTTTGAAGCCGTAGCTGAAGATTATGTGGATATTCGGAGTAAGAAGAAACGCTGGGAGAAAATCAAGGAAAATGAGTACTTTAATGCCTTGCAGGTGAAATTTGCTTATGCGGTTACTTGCCATAAGGCACAAGGAGGGCAGTGGGATGCCGTTTTTGTAGATCAGGGCTACCTGCTTGAAGAACGTATTGATGTTGAATATTTACGCTGGTTGTACACAGCCTTTACCCGTCCGGTGAAGGAACTGTTTCTGGTGAATTTCAATAAGGAATTTTTTGGCGAATAAAATAAAAAAAGGAGCTCGTGCGGCTCCTTTTTTATTACGTATTTTTTAGCTCTGGCTAGTTGCTTTCAATCACCTGGCCTTCTTCGCGGTACAAATCAACTTTTCCGTCAAGCAGAACAGCAACCACTGTCACCTGCTCATCCTGTACGGTTTCCGGAACATCGATGTAGACAATTCCCGGAACGGAGCTCCAGTATTGTTTGCCAACAACTTCCCAGTTTAGTTTAGTGCCTTCGCCAACAACCCAGATGCGGTTGATCTTATTTTTCAGCCCCTTAATTACCAGAGGTCCGTTGGGTTTGTGCGGTACAAAAAGATAGAGCATGTCGCCTTTTTGGTTCAATGCTGTTGGCCCATAGTAATGTTCGAGTGGAATTCCAGCTCTTGTTTTGTAAATGGCTTCCGAGTGTTTCGATGTCCAGCGCCCCAGCTCTTTTAAAATGTTGACTTGCTCTGCAGGAATAGTACCATCGGCTTTTGGGCCAATGTCGAGAAGCAGGTTGCCGCCCATGCTGATGCAGTCGACTAAAATACGGATGATTTGGTTGGGTGTTTTATACGCGTGGTCGTTGTGCTGAAATCCCCAAGAGTTATTCATGGTCATGCACAATTCCCACCATGGGCTGCTGGGTTTGGTTACCGGCAAGCCTTGCTCAGGAGTCGCATAATCGCCATAACCCTGAATTCTGGAGTTCAGAATCACTCCTTTATTCCACTTACGTAAGCTCTCGCTCAGCTCTTTGGCTTTCCAGGCTTCGGCTGATTGTTCCCAGTCGCCATCAAACCAAAAAAGGTCGGGCTTAAATTGTTTTGACAACTCTTCCAGCTGACAAAAGTTAAAATCAACAAAACGATTCCACTTTTCAGTATCTTCTGTATAGCGTTTTTCAACCCGGGTTTTGTTGGGATAATCGGGATGAGACCAATCCAGGAGTGAATAGTAAAGACCCACTTTCAAGTCATTTTTCTTGAAGGCTTTAACCAGTGGTTGAATCAAATCACGTTTGGCCGATGCTTTTTTTGCCACGCTTAAGTCGTTACAATCAGTATCCCAGAGCGCAACACCATCATGGTGTTTGGTTGTTACCACCGCGTATTGCGCGCCGCTCTCCTTGATCAGGCTGGCCCATTCTTCGGGTTGATAGTTTTTGGCTGTAAAACCATCCAGTTGATTCATGTAATCGTCGTACGAAATGTAGTTGTTGAAAAAGGACCAGCTTTCATCGATCCCATTCACTGAATAAATTCCCCAATGGATAAAAATGCCTAGTTTGGCATCTTTGAACCATTGCATGCGTTGTTCCTTTTCCTGAGAGGTTTCCTGTGCGAAAATAAGCTGAGGAGTCAGAATCGCAAGTGTAATTAGAAGTAGTAAATTCTTTTTCATTTTTATGCTTTATTAACCTCGTCAAATATAGCAAAAACCAAAAAGTTCTGGAAACAAATCTATGTAGTGATTTTCCTTTTTGGAAGGGTTTCGTGTGTTTGCTGATTGCTTAGTTGCGAGTTATGGGGTAGACCTCGCCTTCTGCAATCGCATGGGTGTTGGCGAAAATGCTTTTGGCTTCTTCCAAAATGCTGTCTACTTGTTTGTAACGGGCCGAAAAATGCCCCACGAGCAGCTGTCCCACCCTAGCTTTTTGAGCGATTAGCGCTGCTTCTTTTCCGGTGGAGTGAAAGGTGGTTTTGGCCATCTCTTTTTCTGATTCGGCGAAGGTAGCTTCATGGTAAAGTAAATCGACCCCTTCAATGACTGGCAGGATTTGTTCGTGGTAAGCTGTGTCAGAGCAAAAAGCAAAGGAGCGTGGTGTGGGCGCCGGAGTAACCAAGTTTTTGTTGGGGATGATCTCGCCTTGTTCGGTGGTGAAATCGGCTCCAGTCTTAATGTTTTTGATTTCCCGAATGGGAATCTGATATTTTTTTAGCTGCCCTTTTTTGATGTTTGGTTCTTTTGCCTTTTCTCGGAATAAGAAGCCGCAGCAGGGTATACGATGGTTTAAGGGGAATGACGTGATGGATAGTTTTTCGTCATCGAGAATAAGCTGGGGCTTTTTGAAATTAAGTGGGTGAAAAACCAGACGGAAGCCCAATTCGTCCATACCTAGAAAATCCAATTGAAATTGGGTGTAGCGTTGGAGTTCGGAGTGGGCGTAAATATGCAGGTCTTTGGTTCTCCCCAGCAATACCTGGGTGGAGATAAATCCAATCAAGCCAAAGAAATGATCGCCATGGAGGTGCGAAATGAAGACGTGATCGAGCCGTCCAAAGCCAACTTTGTTTTTGCGGATCTGGTGTTGGGTTCCTTCACCGCAGTCAATTAAAAAGAACCGCCCAAGTACATTGAGCACTTGAGCGGTTGGGTATCTTGAGGAAGTAGGCATTGCTGAACTACTTCCCAGAATTGTCAGTTGAAAAGGCATTTGCATACAGGGGAACCTGTTTATAGTTTACCTTTTTCTACCAGTAACTTCTCTGCTTCGTCCACGTTTTTCGTAATCAGTAAAACGGTATGAAGCATCGAAATGCGTATCAGGTGTTCAACATCGGGTTGAAGGCCACTGAGTATAAATGTTCCGATCGAATCTTCACAAAGACGGTTGGCGACCAAAATCGCACTTAAGCCGGATGAGTCAACATAACTACAGTTACTCACATCCAAGATGATGTTTTTTACTTCATCATTTCCTAAAACAACCAACTCTGATTTCAACTCGGGAGCATTGTTGGTATCAAGCTTTGTTGAAAGTACCCTGATAACAATGTGATCTTCTTTCTTTGTAATTTCAAATTCCATGGAACGAAATTTACGAATTTATGTTGAAACGATTGATAGCGTTGTGTCTATTTTTCTTTGTTCTCTTCAGCTTCCATCTGAGATTTCAAGGCAGCTAGCTCGCTGATGTCGCCCAAGGTTGTTTTTTCCTGGTTGTCTTTCACTGCTTTCATTGCTTTGGCAGTTTGCTTGCTTTGTGCTTTCTTCTTGGCTGTATCTTCGCCTTTTTTCTCATCTTCGAATACACGTGAGTGAGAAAGAATGATGCGTTTTGCAGCTTTCGAGAATTCGATTACTTTGAAATCCATTTTTTCTTCCAGGCTGGCTTTCGAACCGTCTTCTTTTACCAGGTGGCGAGGAGTTGCAAATCCTTCAACACCGTAAGGAAGAGCGATCGTTGCTCCTTTGTCGAATAATTCAACAACGGTTCCTTCGTGGATTGAATCAACAGAGAAAATTGTTTCAAATACATCCCATGGATTTTCTTCCAATTGTTTGTGGCCTAAGCTCAAACGACGGTTGTCTTTGTCGATGTCTAATACAACAACTTCGATATCTGCGCCAATGGCAGTAAATTCTGATGGGTGTTTGATTTTTTTCGTCCAGCTCAAGTCTGAAATGTGGATCAAACCGTCAACACCTTCTTCGATTTCAACAAATACACCAAAATTGGTAAAGTTGCGAACCTTAGCATTGTGTTTGGTTCCGATACCAAATTTAGTATCCACTTCTTGCCATGGATCTTTTTTCAGTTGTTTGATACCCAGTGACATTTTCCGCTCGTCGCGGTCTAATGTCAGGATTTGAGCTTCTACTTCGTCGCCAACTTTCAGGAAGTCCTGAGCGCTGCGCAAGTGCTGTGACCAGCTCATTTCTGATACGTGAATCAAACCTTCAACTCCAGGAGCGATTTCAACAAACGCACCGTAGTCAGCCATAACAACAACTTTTCCTTTTACGCTGTCGCCAACTTTCAACTCAGTATCCAGGTTATCCCATGGGTGAGGAGTTAATTGTTTTAAGCCAAGAGCAATTCGTTTTTTGTCATCATCGAAGTCAAGGATTACAACGTTCAGTTTTTGATCCAACTCTACGATTTCGCTTGGATGAGAAATACGTCCCCAGCTTAGGTCAGTAATGTGGATCAAGCCGTCAACACCACCCAAGTCGATGAATACACCGTATGAAGTAACGTTTTTAACAGTTCCTTCCAGAACCTGACCTTTTTCCAGTTTCGAGATAATTTCTTTCTTCTGTTGTTCCAGTTCTGCTTCAATCAATGCTTTGTGAGAAACGACCACGTTACGGAATTCCTGGTTGATTTTAACCACTTTGAATTCCATGTTTTTGCCTACGTACATGTCGTAGTCACGGATTGGTTTCACATCAATTTGAGAACCTGGCAAGAAAGCTTCGATTCCGAATACATCGACAATCATACCACCTTTGGTGCGGCACTTGATGTATCCTTTGATAATTTCATCTTTATCCAGCGCATCATTAACACGGTCCCAAGAACGGACTGCGCGTGCTTTTTTGTGCGACAGGATCATTTGTCCTTTTTTGTCTTCCAGACTTTCAACGTAAACTTCAACGGTGTCACCAACTTTCAACTCTGGGTTGTAGCGGAATTCGTTTAAGCTTACAATACCGTCAGATTTGTAACCGATGTCAACAACAACTTCGCGTTTGTTCATTGAGATAACGGTACCTTCCAATACTTCTTTTTCCTGAACGGTGTTCAGTGTGTTGTCATAAAGATCAACTAATTCTTGCTTTTTTGCACCTGCAAAACCTTCATCGTCGGCTTCCAGTGCATCCCAGTCAAATTCTTCAGTTTCAGCAACTGGCGCTACTGTTTCTGCTACAACATTTTGTTGTTCGAGTTCTTCCTTTTGTTCAAGGTTCTCTTTCTTTTCTTCTGTCATTCTAATAATCAATTAATTAATGAGTTAGACTTTATATTTGTTAAAATGCGCCGCAAAATTAGGATTTATATGCTTTAAATCAAAGGTTTTCAGTACTTTTTTGGGTGTTTTGAGCCGGAATTTCCAGATATTTACTTTTTTTCAATTTATCGGGCCATTTATTAGGCAACAATTCAATGATCTGCTTAGTTTTGCAGCCGGTTTTTTAATGTTAAGATCGATTAATTATCTATTTTTGATAGGCTTTCTGAATGATGTTGCCGACCCTGGGGGAAGCAGGGAGTCAGCTTTTTCGCTACTTGTGGTGAGGATGATTTTTTTGGAAAAGGAATAAATGAATTGACATGGAAGCACGAAAGAAACGTATTTTAGTGACTGGAGGAGCCGGATTTATTGGTTCGCATCTTTGCGAGCAATTGCTGGCCGAAGGAAACGAAGTGATTTGCCTCGATAATTTTTTTACCGGCGCTAAACAGAAAGTGGTTCATCTGCTCGATAATCCTTATTTTGAATTGGTCAGGCATGATGTAATTATGCCCTTTTATATTGAAGTGGACGAGATTTATAATCTGGCTTGTCCGGCTTCACCTGTGCACTATCAGCAAAATGCCATTAAAACCATTAAGACATCGGTAATGGGGTCGATTAATATGTTGGGGTTGGCCAAGCGAGTGAAAGCGAAGATTTTGCAGGCATCAACCAGCGAGGTCTATGGCGACCCGGAACTGCACCCTCAGCCAGAGTCGTATTGGGGAAATGTAAACCCGATTGGAGTACGCTCGTGCTACGATGAAGGGAAGCGTTGTGCTGAGTCGTTGTTTGTGAATTACCACGTACAGAACCAGGTCGCCATTAAGATTGCCCGCATCTTTAATACCTATGGCCCCAAGATGGAGCCCGATGATGGGCGGGTGGTTTCTAATTTTATTGTTCAGGCATTGCGCAATGAAGACATCACCATTTTTGGCGACGGCACGCAGAGTCGTAGTTTTCAATATGTGGATGATTTGGTTGATGGGCTGAAACGACTGATGCAAACTTCGTCCGACTTTATAGGACCGGTCAATATTGGAAACCCGAATGAGTTCACCATGTTGGAATTGGCCCGGAAAATTATTTCGCTGACGGGTAGCCGCTCAAAAATTATCCATTTGCCCTTGCCCGAGGACGATCCGATTCAGCGTCAGCCTGAGATTGCCCTGGCCAAAGAAAAGCTGGGGGGGTGGCAGCCTAAAGTGGAGTTGGAAGAGGGTTTGCAGAAAACAATTGCTTATTTTGACGAATTATTAAAAACAAGCTAGTATGAAAGGCATTATTTTGGCCGGAGGTTCCGGTACACGTTTATATCCGATTACTAAATCGATTTCAAAACAAATTATTCCGGTCTACGATAAGCCGATGATTTATTACCCTTTGTCAGTTTTGATGTTGGCAGGTATTCGCGAAATCTTGATTATTTCAACTCCTCAGGATATCCCATTGTATGAAGATTTGCTGGGCGATGGTTCGCAGTTTGGCATTCAGCTGAGCTACGCGGTTCAGCCATCGCCCGATGGATTGGCTCAGGCTTTCGTGATTGGCGAAGAATTTATTGGTGACGATCAGGTGTGCTTGATTTTGGGCGATAATATTTTTTATGGCTATAATTTTAGTCAGATTTTAACCGATGCCGGCTCGCTGGACGATGGCGCTTTAGTATTTGGGTACTATGTGAACGACCCGGAACGCTACGGCGTGGTCGACTTCGATGAACAAGGACAGGTTCTGTCTATTGAGGAGAAGCCGGAAGCGCCTAAATCAAATTATGCGGTAACTGGCTTGTATTTTTATTCCAATGATGTGGTTGAAAAGGCCAAATCGTTAAAGCCATCAGCGCGTGGTGAGTATGAAATTACCGATCTTAATCGGCTATATCTGGAAGAGAATCGTTTGAAGGTGCAGCTTCTTGGGCGCGGTTTTGCCTGGCTCGATACTGGTACCCACGAGAGTCTGTTGCAGGCCTCCAACTTCATTGCTACCATTGAGCAGCGACAAGGGTTAAAAGTGTCGTGCCTCGAAGAAATAGCATTCAAGAAAGGTTACATCGATAAGGGACAGTTGCTTACGTTGGCCGAGCCTTTAATGAAAAACCAATATGGTCAATATTTATATAATTTGGCCCATAAGAAAATTGCATCGTTTTAAAAAGAATTTGAATTCATGAAAATTACAGAAACGCCAATAGATGGACTATTGGTCTTGACACCCCGCGTATTTCAAGATGAACGGGGTTATTTTTTAGAATCTTTTAATGCCAGAGAATTGGAAGATGCCGGCATAAGCAGGCCTTTTGTGCAGGACAATGAATCGAAATCCTCACGGGGAGTAATTCGTGGCTTGCATTACCAGCTCGAGCCGTATGCTCAAGCTAAGTTGGTTCGGGTTATTGAGGGTGCTGTGTTTGATGTGGCGGTTGATTTGCGTAAAGATTCGCCAACGTTCGGACAGTGGTATGGCGTGGAGCTGACCGGAGAGAATAAAAAACAGTTCTATGTTCCACGCGGGTTTGCTCATGGTTTTTCGGTGTTGAGCGAAACAGCTGTTTTTGCGTATAAATGCGATGCGTACTATCATCCTCAGTCGGAACGGGGAATTCGATACAACGATCCGGAGTTACAGATTGATTGGAGGATTGATGAAAAAGAAGCACTAATTTCAGGAAAAGATCAGGCAAATCCCTTATTCAGGGAAGCCGAATACAATTTCTAAGCTATGGTAAAAATTCTAGTCACAGGAGCCGAAGGACAGTTAGGGTCTGCGATAAAAGCGCAGGCCGCCGATTTGAAGGATTTTCAGTTTCTTTTTACAGATATTCAAGAACTGGATTTGACTAATCAGGCGGCGGTGTCGTTGTTTGTTGATACGGAAGAACCGGATTATATCATCAATTGTGCCGCGTACACGGCGGTTGATATTGCTGAAAAAGAAGCTGATTTAGCCAGGTTGATAAATACTAAAGTGCCTGCTTATCTTGGGAGAATGGGAAAAAAGCATCAGGCGAAGGTGATTCATGTTTCCACCGATTATGTTTTCGACGGAACTTCGTATACTCCCTATACTGAGAATGATTTGGTGAATCCGGAGTCGGTTTACGGCAAGAGTAAGCTGAATGGCGAGATAGCCTTGCTGAAAGAGGCTCCTTCGTCCATGGTGATCCGAACTTCGTGGTTGTATTCCAGCTATGGGAAAAACTTTTTGAAGACCATGGTGAAATTGGGTGAAGAGCGCGATGAACTTCGGGTGGTGAGCGACCAGGTAGGAACGCCAACCTACGCCGGCGATTTGGCACAGGTAATTTTAACAATTATTTCAAAAACCGAAAATAAACTTTGCGACTGGAAGCCTGGGATCTATCACTATTCCAATGAAGGTGTGTGTAGTTGGTACGATTTTGCCAAAGCCATACACGAGCTGGCTGGAATTACTTGCTATGTTCATCCAATTGCAACGGAGGAATACCCCACGCCAGCGGTCCGTCCGTCTTACAGCGTGCTGAATAAATCCAAAATTAAGCGTATTTTTGGAATTCAGATTCCCTATTGGCGCGATAGCCTGAAGAAATGTATTATTGAATTAAAAAAGTAGAAAGAGATGGCAACAAATAGCGAAGTTTTAGAAGCAGTTGTAAGTAAAGCAAAGACTTGGTTGAGTGAGGTGTATGATGAAGCGACACGCAACGCCGTGAAGCACATGTTAGAGCAGGAAGACAAAACAGAGTTGATTGACTCCTTTTACCGTGATTTGGAGTTTGGAACAGGTGGCCTGCGAGGAATCATGGGCGCTGGCTCCAATCGGATGAATATCTATACCGTAGGTGCGGCCACTCAGGGGTTAAGTAATTACCTGAAAAAAGAGTTTGCCACATTGGAGCAAATAAAGGTGGCTATTGGTTACGACTGCCGGAACAATAGTCGGTTGTTTGCCGAAAAAAGTGCTGAGATTTTTGCTGCCAACGGCATTAAGGTATATCTGTTTGAAGATTTGCGCCCAACGCCGGAGCTTTCGTTTGCTATTCGCGAGTTGGGTTGTCAAAGTGGAATTATCCTGACAGCTTCGCATAATCCGAAAGAATACAATGGTTACAAAGCCTACTGGGAAGATGGTTCGCAGATTGTTGGTCCTCACGATGTAAATATTATCCAGGAAGTTCAGCAGGTTAATGCGGAAGATATCAAATTTGAAGGAGATAAAGAGTTGATTGAAATTTTGGGAGAGGAGATGGACAACAAATTCATCGAGCAAGTGAAAACGGTTTCGCTGGCACCCGAAATCATTGAAAAATACAAAGATCTGAAGATCGTTTATACGCCTATTCATGGAACCGGGGTGAAGTTGATTCCTCAGGCCTTACGTGCTTTTGGTTTCGAAAACATTATCAACGTGCCGGAGCAAGATGTGGTGAGTGGCGATTTTCCGACGGTTGTTTCACCTAACCCCGAAGAGCCGGCTGCTATGGAAATGGCGATGAAAAAAGGCTATGAGGTGGATGCTGACGTGGTGATGGCTTCCGACCCGGATGCCGACCGGATTGGCGTGGCTGTGAAAAACGACAAAGGCGAATTCTTCATCATCAATGGTAATCAAACAGCCTTGTTGTTTATCTACTATCTCGTAACGCGGATGAAGGAAAAAGGCGCATTGGAAGGCAATGAGTTCATTGTTAAGACCATCGTTTCAACCGAAAAGATTGCAGAAATAGCGCAGAAAAATGGCATTGAGTTTTTCGATGTGTACACAGGCTTTAAATACATTGCCGAGGTGATTCGTGAAAATGAAGGAACGAAAAAGTACATTGGCGGGGGAGAAGAAAGCTTTGGGTTTATGCCAGCTGATTTCGTGCGTGACAAAGACGCTGTTTCGTCTTGTGCGCTGATGGCTGAGATTACAGCCTGGGCTAAAGATCAAGGGAAAACCCTGTTCGAATTGCTAAAAGACATTTACTTGGAGTATGGTTATTCCAAAGAAAAAATGAAATATATTGTTCGCCCGGGAAAAACCGGAGCTGATGAAATTCAGCAAATGATGGTTGATTTCCGGACCAATCCTCCCAAATCATTGGGTGGTGGTTTGATGAAAACAGTAAAAGATTATGCGGATTTGACAGAACGAAACTTGCTTAGTGGTGAAAGCAAGAAGATCGATCAGAAAATTACGTCGAATGTGCTGCAGTTTTTCACGGAAGATGGAACCAAAATTTCGGTTCGTCCATCAGGAACAGAGCCTAAAATTAAATTCTATTTTGAAGTGACCGGACAGCTTAATAGTCGCGAAGAGTTTGATACGGTCGAGCTGTTGGCTGAAGAAAAAATAGACGCGATTATGCAACAACTAAACCTGTAATTTTTTTAACCTAAACTTGAATAAACCATGAAAGAATTAGTATTCGTACTACTCGCACTGATGAGCCTGGGCGTGTTTGCCCAGGAAGAAAGACCAGCGATGGTGGCTGAAATGACTGAAATTTGGGATCCGGAGGTGGCCGTTGTTATTCCAGGCGAAAAACCAATGGATGCACCTTCGGACGCCATTGTGTTGTTAGGCTCCGAACAGGCTTTTGGCTATGAATGGACCGATGGTAACGGTGGAGAGCCGGGCTGGAATTTTGATCAGGGCGTGGCTACCGTGAAAGGTGGTTCTGGAATTATCAAAACAAAACGTCAGTTTAAAGATTTCCAGTTGCATGTTGAGTGGAGTACACCTGCCGAAGTGGTGAGTGAGAGCCAGGGACGCGGCAACAGCGGTATCTTTTTACAGGGTATTTACGAAGTGCAGGTGTTGGACAATTACAACAACCGCACGTATCGGAATGGTCAGGCCGGAAGTATTTATAAGCAACATGCGCCTTTGGTAAACGCCTGTAAAGGGCCAGGAGTGTGGCAAACTTACGACATTATTTACACTGCCCCCCGGTTCAACGAGGATGGTACTTATTTTACACATCCCCGGGTGACGGTTCTTCATAATGGTGTATTGGTGCAAAACAATGTTGAAGTGCGTGGGCCTACCGAGTACATCGGTATCCCCGAATACTCTGTAAAGCCTCACGGCGATGGCCCGCTGATTCTTCAGGATCATGGTAATCCGGTGAGCTACCGTAACATTTGGATTCGCGAATTATAGAAAAATTATACCAATCCTAAAAAGGAGAGCTGAGTAGCTCTCCTTTTTTTGTGCGCTGATATTTTGTTAATGGAGTGGGCGGATTTTGTCTTTGAGGTTCCGATTTAAATTGAAGCTACCCGGAAGGCTCGTTTTTGAAACATAAACTTAATTTTTAATGATTTAATTTTGTGTTAAGATCGTTTTTTAAGCTGCGGGAATTTTTTCCGGTAGCTTCTTTTGCTCTTTACTTGGCGGGAAAGTAGTGTTCTGGATCGTTGTTCGTTCGTTTTGCTTTTGTTTTTAGTATCAGCGTACTATCTTTACTACGAACTGTGCTGCAGTATTTGATCAGTGACGCAGTTTGCTATGCCAAACTTTGACTATACCACGAGCTATGAGGAGTTGTTTTTCTTTCCTGTTACTGTTGTTTTTTATTCCCTCTGCGCATGCGCAAACGCTGAGTTCGTTTGGTGCTTCCAGCTTGCCCTTGGTGGTTGTCAATACGGCAGGTCAGACCATTCCGGATGATCCTAAAATTGATGTGCAAATGGGGATTATCTGGAATGGTGCCGGACAGGCTAATTCTTCGACAGATACATTTAATGATTTTAACGGCAAGATTGCAATCGAACTTCGTGGGTCTTCTTCTCAGGGTTTTCCAAAGAAATCATATGGATTGGAGTTGCGCGATGAATCAGGACTCGATTTAGACGCCTCAATTTTAGGGATGCCTGCTGAAGAGGACTGGATTTTATACGGACCTTATTCAGATAAGTCACTCATTCGTAACGTTCTTGTCTTTACGCTCGACGCTTCGCTGGGGCGCTACTCGCCTCGCTGTCGGTTTGTGGAATTATTTCTGAATGATCGATATCAAGGCGTTTATGTGATGATGGAGAAAATTAAGCGCGATAATGATCGGGTTGATTTGGCTAAGTTAAAACCGGAAGATTTGTCGGGTGAGGATTTGACTGGTGGCTATATTATTAAAATTGATAAAACCACTGGGAGTGGAGGAAGTGGTTGGTATTCTGCCTACCTGAACGAGCAGTATAAGAAAACATTCTTTCAATATGAATACCCAAAGCAGGAGGAGATTCAGCCTGCTCAGAAAGAATATATTAAAGACTACATTGATCAGGTTGAAAAAGCCTTGCATGACAAGGATTTTGATGGCGCGAATGGTTTTCGCGCGTTGGCGGATGAAGACAGTTTTGTCGATTACATGATTATGAATGAGCTGGCTAAGAATGTAGATGGTTATCGTCTGAGCACGTTTTTGCATAAAGATAAAAATGGCAAGCTAAAGCTGGGGCCCATTTGGGATTTCAATCTCGCTTTTGGAAATGCAAACTATCATAGTGGCAAGTCCACCTCGGGATTTCAGTATGAAGCCAACTTGGTTGATGATGCTTGGCAAAACCAATTTTGGTGGCCAATTTTGTTTGAAGACAACGCCTTTCGTAAGAAGTTGAAGACCCGATGGATTAGCTTGCGTGAGAGAGAATTGTCTGATCAGCGTATTCACTTGGTTGTGGACAGTTTGACTAACTTGCTGGGCGACGCTCAGGCTCGCAATTTTACGAAATGGCCGGTGTTGAGTACCTGGGTTTGGCCTAATGCTTATGTCGGGAATAGTTATACTGCTGAAATTACCTGGCTCGAAAACTGGATTCAAAATCGCCTGAAGTGGCTGGATACGAATATCGAAGGATTATATGTTGGCGAAAACCAGCTCGCGAAGGGCGAACCTTTTTCCGCTTATCCGAACCCCTTTCGAGATGTGTTGCATTTAGAGCTGCCTACTTGGCTAAACGGACGGTTGAGTTGGATGATTTATTCGATTCAGGGTGCAAAAGTTGCGGAAAGCACTATTGGTTCAGGCAGCCGTCATGTTACCGTTCAGGCTGCACAGGTGAAGGCTTTGCCTGATGGGATTTATTTCCTTCGTATTATGCAGGATGATGAAGTGGTTTTTACTCAGAAGCTCGTGAAGCAATAGCGGCTTGCTCCGCAGTTTGATGGAGGGTTATGTCCTCTGTGTTTAGTTTACCCGCTTAATGCCAGCAAAATTGTCGCGGTATTCACTAGGCGTGCTTCCTTTTCGTTTTTTAAAGATCCGGTTGAAATTTGCCAGGTTATTAAACCCACATAAGTAAGCAATTTCAGAAATGCTGTGGTTGTTTTCTATCAGATGACGGGTGGCAAAACCAATGCGCGAATCATTCAGGTATTCGATAAAGGTCTTGCCCGTGCGTTGTTTGATAAGCCGGCTGAATGATACTTCTGTCATGGTAAGTAGTTCAGCCATTTCTTCTATTTTTATTTTGCGCATGTAGTTTTTCTGTACAAATTCGTAAACCTTCTGAATCTTCTCATTATGGTGAAAAACGTCGTGCTTGCCAGTGGTCGATGATAGCGTTTGCTGATTTCTAGAGGTAGAAAGGTCAAAGAGCAACGAAAGCAATTCCATAAAAGCATCCATCCCGTTAAGGTTGGCTAGTTTTTCAATACGATGCTGCACCTGTCTGGTGGCTCCTTCCGAAAAGGTAATTCCCCATAATGATCGCTTTAACATGTCACGAACCGGCTGCATGATATTCCGGTTGAGCAAACTATCATGAAACAAGTCTCTGTGGAACTGAATAGTAATTTCCCGAACCTTTGTTGATTGGCAGTCTCCCTGTTCCCAGTAATGGGGCAAGTTCGGACCAATTAAAACCAATTCCAGCTCTCCTATTTCTGAAATGTGATCGCCTACGATTCGCTTTACACGAGGCGCATGAGCAATAAAATTTAGCTCGTACTCTGGATGGAAATGTGGCGGGAAATCAAATTTGTCTTTCCACCGATCAAAAACCAACAAGCAATCTTCGGTTGTTAATGGTGTGATTTCGCGATTAGAAAAAGTGAAATTTGCAACTTCCATATTTTAATAATACAAAGAATTGATAAAATAGTATTTGTATGATGCAAGTATATGAAATATTTTTGAAGTCTGTAATTGTTTAAATGTCAGTGGGAAGTGTGAGGCATTGTAAGGAGTATTAGGTGGTGGGACAAAAAATAGTCAAAGTGAAAGACGATTAGGTGGGGTGAAGTATAATAAATATCATCATATCATGTTAAGAAAAAGCATTAGAATAACGAATTTGCTAATAGTCGGGATGGCTTTATTGTTGGCAGCTTGTGGCGAAAGAGAGACCGGGAGCCGTCAAACGATATTTCCGGAGACGATCAGCGTAGAAGGGACTCAGTTTGTTGACAATAACGGAAGGCAGGTAATTCTTAATGGAATTAATGTCGTGAGTAAGTCCAGAGAAGAAAACTATCTTTTTAGAGGAGGTCCTGAGTTTTATGCCAATTTGAAAAAATGGGGTTTTAACAGCATTCGTTTTATTATAATCTGGGATGGACTGGAGCCTGAGCCGGGTGTTTATAATGAAGAATACTTGGAGGAGATAGACCAGCGTATTGAATGGGCTGCAGATAATGGCATATTTGTAATTCTTGATATGCATCAGGATTTATTTGGATTAAAATATAGCGATGGGGCCCCAAATTGGGCTACGCTCGACGAAGGAAAAACTCATGTAACTGGATCAATATGGAGTGATGCTTATATGCTAAGCGAGGCTGTGCAAACAGCATTTGATAATTTCTGGGCTAACAAGTCGGCTCCTGATGGCGTGGGCGTCCAGGACCATTATGCCAATTTATGGAAACATATTGCCAAGCGTTATGCCAACAATCCAGCGGTTATTGGTTATGACATCATGAATGAGCCTTTTCCGGGGACATCAGCTCAAATGGCAACACTTGCTTTGCTTGAGGCTTACGCAGGTTTGGTATATAAACTTACGGGAGAACTTCTGACAGAAGATAAGCTGGCTGAAACCTGGGGAGATGCAAGCATGAGGACGGAGGCGCTGAAGCTTCTTTCGACAAAAGAAAATTACGCTCCTGTTATTGATGCTTTGCATGATATTAATCACGAGTTCGAAAGCACGCACTTGCAGTCGATGTATCAGAAAGTAAGCCACGCTATCCGCGAGGTTGACATGCAGCGTATTCTGTTTCTGGAGCACAGTTATTTTAGCAATACAGGGGTGAAAAGCAGTATCGAGCGAGTGACTTTGGCTGACGGAACACCAGACCCTTTTGTGGCCTACGCTCCACATGGTTACGACTTGGTGACCGACACCGAAGATGCAGCAGTAGCAAATTCTGAGCGAGTCGCGTTTATCTATGAACGAATTAAAGAAAAAGGACAGCAACTTGGCATGCCGGTATGGTTAGGTGAATGGGGTGCTTATTATAGTCATTCGGATGGCATCGTTCCGGTAGCCCGTTATGCCGTCAGCTTAATTGAAGAAAATCTTTTTGGGAATGCTTATTGGTCCTATGATCCGGGAACTGAAAGCCTTTCTTATTTCCAAAAAGCATTGTTACGCCCTTATCCATCCTATACTTGTGGCGAATTACTAAGCTATCAATATGATCATGAGACTGCTCAGTTTAAAATGGAATGGCTGGAGAATGAAAAAATAAACTCACCCACTATGGTCTATGTTCCATCCCTGTCAGAACTAAAAGAAGCGTCATCGTACAAAATTGAAAAAATAAACAATTCTGACGCAGGCTGGGTAGTCATCCCGCACAATGAAAAGAAGAGCAAACGAGAACTCATATTGCAGTTTTGAGACTTCAATATAAAGAAGAGGCAAAACCTAAATCAAGAACGAACAGATCAAAAACGGCTAAACGAATAACCTATGAAACTTGGTATCATTGACATCTCTGTGATTGTTGCTTATTTGATCATTACCGTAATTATCGGACTGGTATTGCGGAAATGGGCGCAGCGCGATAAATCATCCTACTTGCTTGGCGGCAATAAATTGCCCTGGTATATGCTGGGGCTTTCCAATGCCTCGGGTATGTTCGACATTTCCGGAACCATGTGGATGGTGACATTGGCAGTGGTTTACGGATTGAAAAGTGTCTGGATTCCTTGGCTTTGGCCTTCATTCAACCAGATTTTTCTGATGGTTTACCTGTCGATGTGGCTTCGCCGATCGAATGTGACCACGGGGGCTGAATGGATTCGCACGCGTTTTGGACGTGGGCGTGAAGCTCGCTTGTCTCACACCATCGTTATTGCTTTTGCACTGATCAACTGTCTGGGATTAATGGCTTACGGGTTTATCGGTTTGGGGAAGTTTGTGCAGATTTTTATTCCGTGGGAAGTGGTTCAGCCTTATTTCCCTTTTCATGTTACCGCTGAATATGTGCCCCATGTTTATGGCATTGCCTTTACCCTTTTTGCGGTGTTTTACTCGGTGCTTGGTGGCATGTCCGGCATTGTGTGGGCCGACTTGGTCCAGTATATTATTATGACCATTTCGGCTGTGGTAATTGCTGTGATCGCAATGGCCGCGCTGGGCGATCAAAGTTTGCAGGTGCCGGATGGCTGGATGAGTCCCTTTTTTGGGGCACGTTTGGAAATCGACTGGTCCGGAATTATCAATGAAATGAATGCTAAAATTGCTTCCGATGGGTATTCCTGGTTTAGTATCTTTTTTATGATGATGTTATTCAAAGGGGTCTTGGCGAGTGTTGCCGGGCCAATCCCGAATTACGACATGCAGAAAATTCTGTCAACCAAAACGCCTCAGGAAGCTGCGAAAATGAGTGGTATGGTGAGTTTGGTATTGGTGCCTGTTCGCTACCTGATGATCACCGGTTTTGCTGTTTTAGCCATTTTATATTACGATCAGCTGCATTTGTTGGTGGCTGGGCGCATCGATTTTGAGCAGGTTTTACCCTCGGCAATAAGCCAGTTTGTGCCGATTGGGTTTACCGGTTTGCTATTGGCAGGTTTGCTCGCGGCTTTCATGTCAACTTTTGCCGGAACACTGAATGCCGCACAGGCCTATTTGGTGAATGACATCTATTTGAATTATTACAAGCCCAATGCTTCGAACCGCGAAATAAAAATTACCAACTACACTACCGGGATTGTGGTTGTGGCTATCAGTATCATCTTTGGAATTTTTGCGACTGATATCAACTCCATTCTGCAGTGGCTCGTGTCCGGGCTTTATGGCAGCTACATTGCTTCCAATGTGTTGAAGTGGCACTGGTGGCGGTTTAACGGCAGCGGCTTTTTCTGGGGAATGGTTGCCGGCCTGATTCCGGCGCTGATATTCCCTTACGTATTTACCGAAACCCTGGACCTGTATTATTTTCCCCTTATTTTTCTGATTTCGGTAGCTGGCTGTATGATCGGTACCTATCTGGCTCCTCCAACGGAAGAAGCCGTGTTGAAATCATTTTATAAAAGTGTTCGCCCTTGGGGTTTTTGGAAGCCCATTCATGAGAAAGTCGTTGCTGAAGATCCGGATTTTGTGTCGAAAACCAGCTTCAAGCGTGATGCCTTTAATGTGGTGCTTGGTGTCATTGGTCAAACGGCGTTGGTGCTGTTGCCCATCTACTTTGTGTTGAAACAAAACATGCCCATGGTGCTAACGCTTTTGGTGATTGCCGTTGTTGTTGTAATCATGAAAAAGACCTGGTGGAACAAACTGAATGACTTTTAAGGGGCCGAAACTTGAATCTTAAATCATGCGATTGAATCTATTGTGATATGGAAAAATATTTTGAAAACCGATTGAATAAGTTGAATGCGGCTCATGAGTTGCTGCTGAATCAAAAGAATGAAGTGGAACTCTTGCCAAATGGGATCTTCGAACGTTACCAAAATCCGGTGCTAACAGCTGCACATGTGCCTTTGCATTGGCGCTTTGACTTGTCGCCCGAGCGTAATCCATTTCTGATGGAGCGCTTAGGGGTTAATGCCGCCTTTAATGCCGGAGCCATTCGTTGGAATGGCAAATACCTGTTGGCCGTGCGTATGGAAGGCTGGGATCGGAAGTCCTACTTTGCAATTGCTGAAAGCCCGAATGGTATTGATCAGTTTCGTTTTTGGGACCGGCCCATAACCATTCCGCAAACGGCCGATCCGGATGTTAATGTTTACGACATGCGTTTAACCGCTCATGAGGATGGTTGGGTTTATGGTATTTTTTGCACAGAGCGCAAAGATCCTGCTGCGCCCGAAGGCGATACCAGCGCGGCAGTTGCCAATGCCGGTATTGTTCGGAGCCGCGATTTGCTGAACTGGGAGCGCTTGCCCGATTTGATCTCAACTTCGGGACAGCAGCGCAATGTGGTGTTGCATGCTGAATTTGTAAACCGGAAGTACGCCGTTTATACGCGTCCACAGGATGGTTTTATCAATGTGGGGAGCGGCGGTGGAATTGGGTTGGGATTGATTGATGATATGATTAATCCGGTGGTTCAGGATGAACGTATCATTCAAAATAAACATTACCACACGGTGTATGAACTGAAGAATGGCTTGGGGCCGGCGCCTATCAAAACAAAGGAAGGATGGTTGCACCTGGCGCATGGCGTGAGAAATACCGCAGCTGGATTGCGCTATGTTTTGTATTTATTCATGACTGATTTGACTAAGCTTGATCGTGTCATCTATTTACCCGGTGGCTATTTTATGGCTCCTCAGTATGGGGAGCGGGTTGGTGACGTGTCTAACGTGCTCTTTTCCAATGGTTGGTTTGAGGATGAGGATGGCCGGGTTTTTATCTACTATGCTTCGTCGGATACTCGCATGCATGTAGCTACAACTACGGTTGAGCGGCTGGTAGACTATGTGAAAAATACGCCTGCTGATGGCTTTCATTCTTTTAAATCGGTGGAGGCGATCAATCAGTTAATTGACACTAATCAGGGATTATATTGATGAATCAATCGATCATTGATAAATTCAGAAGCGAAGTTAGCCGTGAGCTTGAAAGGATACTGACTTTTTGCGAGAGTCGCATGCTGGATGAAAAATACGGAGGTTTTCTGGGTTAGCTGGATTTCAGCGGGAATCCAGTTCCGGAATCGCCCAAGGGAATTATTTTAAATACGCGCTTGCTTTGGACTTTCTCGGTCGTAACTCAGTTGACCAATCAGAATGAAAATTGGCAGATGGCAGATCGTGCTTACGATTATCTGCTTGCTAATCTTTTTAGATCAAAAACATGGTGGTGTCTTTTGGTTGGTGGATTTCAAAGGGACGGTGTTGGATAGCCGAAAGCAGATTTGTGCATAAGTTTTTTTTATCTATGCACTGACCGAATATTCCAAGCTGACAAAAAGAGCAGAAGCACTTGAACTGGCGGTTGATTTGTTTCGCCTGCTGGAAGAGAAGACTGCTGACCGAAAAATAGGCGGTTAACTGGATGCTTTTGACGAGCATTGCCAGGAGCTGGAAGCGCTGAAGCGTTTGCCAGCTTAGCGGGGCATAAACTTGAACGGTCACGGAATGCAGTTGTCTTAGTTAGCTAGCCCTCATAATACCTCAGTCAAATACAGGATGTTGAAAATAGGAATAATTGATGTAAGTGGATGTTAAATGCTTTTTCATCAGACTTTTTTGCTTAAGATGAATCGCTAAGTCTGTGTTGGTTTGTTAAATGAGTGTTTTCGTTGACTAACTTTTTAAGGAGCATTAAAGGAATTGTTTATCTTTGCGCCATCCAAAAAAGACAGATTCATGCAAGAGAAAATTTTAATCCTCGATTTTGGTTCGCAGTACACCCAATTAATCGGCCGCAGGGTGCGTGAACTCAACATCTATTGTGAGATTTATCCTTACAATAACTATCCCGAGATTGACGAAAGCGTTAAAGGGGTGATTTTAAGCGGAAGCCCGTTTTCGGTGCGCGATGAAAATGCACCAAAACCAGATCTTTCAAAAATAAAAGGAAAACTGCCTTTGCTTGGCGTTTGCTACGGAGCTCAATATATGGCGCATTACTTTGGTGGCGAAGTGCTACCTTCTGATTCGCGCGAATATGGACGGGCCAACCTGGGATTTATTGATCAGGAAAGTGAACTGTTTAAAGAGATGACGCTGGGCACACAAGTGTGGATGTCGCATGGCGATACCATCGAGCGCCTGCCCGAAAGCTATAAAATAATTGCTTCGACTGCTGATGTGAAAAACGCAGCATATAAAATTGAAGGCGAAACGACTTATGCTATTCAGTTTCACCCCGAAGTATATCACACCACCGAAGGAAAACAGCTGTTGCAGAATTTCGCGGTCAACATTTGCGGTTGTACGCAAGACTGGACACCCAAGTCGTTTATCGAAACGACCGTTGCTGAGTTGAAAGAAAAACTGGGTAACGATAAAGTAGTGTTGGGATTATCTGGCGGTGTCGATTCAACGGTGGCCGGAGTATTGCTTCACCAGGCGATTGGTAAGAACCTGACGTGTATCTTTGTGGATAACGGCTTGTTGCGTAAAAATGAGTTTGAATCTGTTTTGGATTCATACAAAGATATGGGTTTGAATGTGATCGGAGTCGATGCCAAACAAAAGTTTTGGAACGATTTGAAAGGAATTACCGATCCGGAAGGCAAACGTAAAATTATTGGTCGCGATTTTATTGAAGTATTCGATGAGGAAGCACACAAAATAAAAGAAGTGAAGTGGCTTGCTCAGGGAACCATTTATCCAGATGTCATTGAATCGGTTTCCGTAAACGGTCCATCAGCGACCATCAAGTCGCACCACAATGTGGGAGGCTTGCCCGAAAAAATGAATCTGAAAGTTGTTGAGCCGCTCAATCTACTTTTCAAAGATGAAGTTCGCCGGGTAGGTAAGGCGCTTAACATCAGGTCTGAATTGCTTGGGCGTCACCCATTTCCGGGACCCGGTTTGGGAATCCGTATTTTGAGTGATGTGACTCCGGAAAAAGTACGCATTTTGCAGGAAGCTGATGCGATTTTCATTAATGGCTTGCGCGAATGGAATTTGTACGATGATGTTTGGCAAGCAGGCGTGATGCTGCTTCCCGTCCAGTCGGTTGGTGTGATGGGTGATGAGCGTACTTATGAGAATGTGGTTGCGCTGCGTGCTGTCATGTCTACCGACGGAATGACAGCTGACTGGGTGCACTTGCCTTATGAGTTCTTGGCTAAAATTTCCAATGAAATTATTAACAAGGTTCGTGGAATTAACCGCGTGGTTTACGATATCAGTTCAAAACCACCAGCAACTATTGAATGGGAATAAATAGTTCGATCAAAAGATAGATAAAAGAAGCAGGCTAAGGTCTGCTTCTTTGTCTTTAAACGATAGGGTTTTCATTGTGCTTTTTGTCTCTTGAATAAAAACGTTATCTGCGAATGCTTTTGGTAGGGTATTTGTCGGGAGGAAACGATGGTGTTACGGTCCGTCCCGGCGTGAACACTTTGGCTTATTTTGCACTTATTGGTATGAGGTTTTGTTCTGCGGATGATATTCTTTTATCTTTAACGATTCAAAAAAAATAAAGACAGCAATGCCATGATAGCACAATTAAAGAAAATAATAGCGTTGGGAGTTATTCTCGTGTTGGGAATGACCTCCTTGATCGGTGAGGTGGAGGCCCAGGATGTTCAATCTAATATGTTGAAATTCGGACGTTTGCTTCAGTTGATTGAAAGTAATTATGTCGATACCACCAATGTTGATGATTTGACAGAGAAAGCCGTTGTTGAAGTTCTTCAGCAGCTGGACCCACACTCGGTTTATATTTCCAAAGAAGAAGTGGAAAAGATGAATGAGCCTTTGCAGGGAAGCTTTGAAGGGATTGGTATTTCATTCAATATTTTTAAAGATACTTTGATGGTGGTTGCGACCATTCCAGGTGGTCCCTCAGAGAAAGTTGGCTTGCAAGCCGGTGATCGTATCGTTGAGGTAGATGCTAAGAATGTAGCTGGCATTGGCCTGGAGAACAGCGATGTTTTTGACATGCTTCGTGGCGACAAGGGAACGGTTGTTAATTTGAAAGTACTTCGCAAACGGAATGAAGAATTACTGGATTTCCGTATTATCCGCGATAAAATACCGATTCATAGTCTGGATGCCTCGTATATGATTAACGATGAGACGGGTTACATTAAGTTGAATCGTTTTTCGGCAACCACAACGGATGAGTTTTCGGAGGCCATCAAAACGTTGAAGCAAAATTCGAAATTTGAAAACTTGGTGTTGGACTTGCGTGGTAATGGTGGTGGTTATTTAAAGGCTGCCATCGAGTTGGCCGATCAGTTTTTGGGTGCTTTTAAGATGATCGTTTACACGGAAGGTGAAAATAATCGCCGGAAAAACTATAAAGCCTCAGCATTGGGTGAGTTTGAACAAGGGAAACTGGTCGTTTTAATTGATGAAGGTTCGGCATCTGCCAGTGAAATTGTTTCAGGTGCCATTCAGGACTGGGATCGCGGCGTGGTGGTTGGTCGTCGTTCTTTTGGGAAAGGACTGGTTCAACAGCCTTACTTCCTGAATGATGGTTCAATGGTTCGTTTGACTACGGCTCACTATTATACTCCTAGTGGACGATGTATTCAGAAAGCTTATGATGATGGCGTGGAAGCTTACCGGAGCGATTATCGAAAGCGTTTTGAAGCTGGTGAGTTTTTCACACAAGACAGCATTCATTTTAATGACAGTCTGACTTATGAAACCATGATCAACAAGCGTACGGTATATGGGGGAGGTGGTGTCATGCCCGATATCTTTGTTCCCATGGACACTTCTGTTCATTATGGTTTTTTTAACCGGATGATGCGCCAGAATATTGTTTATACAACGGCCTTGGATTATTTGGACAAAAATCGGGATAAGTTCACGAAGAAATATTCGTCATTCGACTCGTTTCGGGAGAAGTTTTCGGTCGAGGATGAATTGGTTGAACGGATGTTTGCCGAAGCAAAAAAAGAAGGCATTGAGCAAGAAGATGGTGATGCTGGCTTTGCTAGTCCCATTATTAGAGAGCAGGTTAAAGCATTGATTGCTCGAGATTTGTTTGGACAGAGTGAGTTTTATCAAATTATAAACGAAGATAATGATGTGATCCAGGAAGCCTTGAAGGTCCTGAAAAACAGTTCAGAATACAACCATCTTCTGGTAGAGCATTAATCAATGACAGATACGGTTTTGACTTGGCTTACGGCCAACTATGTGGAACTACTCGGAGCAGTTCTCGGCTTTGCTTACATTTTTCTTTCTATTCGACAGCACATATTTACCTGGCCGGTGGGCTTGCTCACCTCGGCACTTTACGTTTATGTGTTTTTGGTTTCGAAGTTTTATGCCGACATGTTGCTGCAGGTCTATTATGTGGGGCTAAGCATTTATGGGTGGTATTTTTGGTTGAAGGGAAATCCAGATTCAGAAGAGGAATTAAACGTAAGTCGGATGCCGCTGAGATTTTACCTTCCGGTTGCTGTTGTTACGGTACTGTTGTTTTTGCTTTTCCTGTTTGGCTTGAAGTATTATACCGACTCGCCGGTTCCATTTGGCGACTCACTAACCACCGCTCTGAGTATTGTGGCTACCTGGATGTTGGCGCGCAAATACGTGGAGCATTGGCTGATTTGGATTTTTGTTGATTTCTTTTCAGCCTTTTTGTATGGTTTCAAAGGCCTGTGGCCAACCGTGATTCTGTTTTTGGTTTATACCGGAATGGCTGTTTATGGCTATCGCAGTTGGAGAAATGATTTAATAAAACAAGATGCGTAAAACAATTCGAATTGCCATTACTGGTCCCGAATCAACTGCAAAAAGCACGTTGGCTGAAGCCTTGGCACATCATTTTGATGGGGATTTTTATCCGGAATATGCCCGGGAGTATTTTCAGGACCATTCTACCCAATATACCTACAACGACCTGGAGGAAATTACCAAAAAGCAGATTGAACAATACCATGAATCGGCAAAAGCCCCGGCGCAACTTGTTTTCTTCGATACCTGGCTGATTATTACGAAGGTGTGGTTTCAGTGGGTTTATCAAAAAGAACCGGGCTGGCTGGAAGATGAGATCTCGAATTTGCCGATTGATTTGTATTTGCTCTGTTTGCCAGATATCCCATGGGAGCCGGATCCTTTGCGGGAGCACGGCGGCGAAGAGCGACTTCAACTATTTGATGCTTATAAGAGGGAATTGCAGCATCGTAAGTTGAAATTTGTTGAAATAAGTGGTCTTGGGGATCAGCGTGTTCAAAATGCAATACAGGCCGTTAAGTGTTTGCTTCATTCCTGATTTGTTTTCTGGCTTTGCTTGTTTTTCAACGATAAAAAGGGGATTTTTGTTTGACAATTAGTCAACTTGAACCGCCAGAAGAATGAGAGCTGCCCAATATTGAAAATGAGTAAACTCTGATTTTTTCAGGCGCTCTATAAGTCACCATCGAACAAAAATAATAATCGTATGAAAATTGCTGCAAACATAACCCAACTGATTGGCAATACGCCATTGGTTGAACTGAATAGAGTAACCAAAGGTTGCCATGCCCGTGTGATTGCTAAATTGGAATCGCAGAATCCAGGAGGTTCAGTAAAAGATCGGTTGGCTTTGGCGATGATCGATCAAGCTGAAAAAGAAGGAATCATCAATTCAGAGACGATAATTATTGAGCCGACTAGTGGGAACACGGGAATTGGCTTGGCAATGGTTTGTGCCGTTAAGGGGTATTCCCTGAAAATTGTGATGCCCGAAAGTGTGTCGGTTGAGCGCCGGCAAGTGTTGAAAGCCTATGGTGCAGATGTGGTGCTAACTTCGTCAAAAGGAGGGATGCGGGAAGCAATCGAGAAAGCCGAGGAACTGGCAGGGCAGATGGACAATGCCTTTGTCCCCATGCAATTTGAAAATCCGGCCAATGTGGAGATGCATCGACGGACAACAGCTTTGGAAATTTGGAATGACACCGATGGATCGGTTGATATTTTTGTTGCCGGAGCAGGAACGGGTGGTACGATTACCGGGGTTTCTGAAGTGTTGAAAGAGAAAAAGTCATCGATATGTAGCGTGGTTGTTGAACCTCAAAGCTCCGCGGTGTTGTCCGGTAATCCTGCCGGTTCACATAAGATTCAGGGAATTGGAGCTGGATTCATTCCTAAGGTTTTGAACACGGAAGTTTATGATGAGATTTTTCAAGTGGCGAATGACGATGCTTTTGAAACCGCTCGTTTGTTAGCCAAAGAGGAAGGCTTGTTTTGCGGAATTTCGTCGGGGGCCAATGTTTATGCCGCTTTAGAAATTGCGAAAAGGTCCGAAAACAAAGGAAAGACAATCGTTGTTATCATTTGCGACACCGGAGAACGATACTTAAGTACAACATTATTTAATCCAGAGAAAGATGCAATCTGATTCTAAAATACTTGCTAAAATTAATCAAACGGTAGATCGTCTGTCAGATCCTGATAGTTACGACTTGGTTTGCCATGAACATCGTTTAGGAGAGCCACTGCCTTCAACTGAAAAGCTGGCTAACATTGTCAATATGATTCGCGAAATTCTTTTTCCGGGTTATTTTGGCACGACGAGTCTGCGACCAAACACCATAAAACATTACATGGGGGTTTATGTTGATGAGCTTTTTGAGTTATTGTCTGAGCAGATTATGGCTGGTTTATGCTTTACTTGCAAAAATCCGCAAGAGGTCGATATGCAGGAACGTAATCGGCATGCCCAAAACTTAGCTAGTGAGTTTATTGCCTACCTGCCGGAGATCCGAAGAAAACTGGTGGCTGATGTCGACACGGCATTTGTGGGTGACCCGGCAGCTCAAAGTCAAAGTGAAGTAATTTTCTGCTATCCGGCTATTCGGGCTATTTCTAATTATCGGATTGCTAATCAGCTCCTTAAGTTGGATGTGCCATTGATTCCGCGCATCATTTCGGAAATGGCACATTCGGAAACGGGAATTGATATTCACCCGAAAGCCGAAATCGGCGAATCTTTTACTATCGATCACGGCACAGGTGTGGTCATCGGTTCAACTTGTATCATCGGCAATAACGTGAAGCTCTACCAGGGAGTTACTTTGGGAGCCAAAAGTTTTCCACTCGATGAAAATGGAAACCCAATAAAAGGCGTTCCGCGTCATCCAATCGTGGAAGATGGAGTGATTATTTATGCCCAGGCAACCATTCTTGGCCGGGTAACAGTTGGTGAGAATTCAGTTATTGGTGGTAATGTTTGGGTGACAAACAATGTGCCGCCAAATTCAAAAATAGTACAGTTCAAAGCGCGCGAAACTGCTTTTAGCGACGGAGCTGGTATATAAATTTAGAGCATGCATAAAAATTATCGTTTTGTAGCTACCACCTATGCCGGATTGGAACAGGTTTTAGCGGAAGAATTAATTGGCCTGGGGGCTGACGAAGTAGAGGTAGGAAGACGTTCTGTTTATTTTCAGGGCGACATGGAGTTGATGTACCGTGCAAATTATAGTTTGAGAACCGCTCTGAAAATCTTGATGCCTGTGCGGAACTTTAGCATCAAGCGAGTGGACGATCTTTATCATCAGGTTTCGAAAGTGAAGTGGGAGGAATATTTTGACGCTGATCAAACTCTAGCTGTGCAAAGCAAGGTTTTTAATGATCTGTTCCGGAATTCAATGTTTGCATCGCTGAAAGCAAAGGATGCGATTGTTGATCGTTTTCGACGCGTAAGTGGTCGCAGACCTTCGATTGATGTCAATAAACCGGATGTTCTGATTAATCTGCATATCTCGAATAACGATTGTACGATATCTCTTGATAGTAGTGGCGAATCATTGCATAAGCGCGGTTATCGTTCTGGAAATCATGAGGCTCCTATTAGTGAAGTTTTGGCGGCCGGCATGCTTAAATTGTCGGGTTGGAATGGAAAAGAGTCGCTTACTGATCCGATGTGTGGATCCGGAACCATTGTGATTGAGGCGGCTATGATGGCCAAAAATATTTTGCCAGGAGAGACTCGGAAAAGTTATGGCTTCCAGAAATGGAAAAATTACAATGAAGAAATCTTTAAAAATCTAAAAGACCAGCATGAACATCGTCAAGTTGGGTATAAGATTTATGGATCAGATATTTCCAGAGTAAACATCGATTTGGCTTATCGAAATGCCGAAAAAGCGAATGTCTTGGATGTGCTTCAGCTTGATATTGCTGATTTTCGTACCTTGGAAAAGAAAAACGATTCTTCTTTTCTGGTGTTTAATCCTCCTTATGGTGAGCGAATTAAATCGGGTGATCAGGCATTTTACGCTATGGTTGGCGAGCGTTTGAAACATCATTATCCAAATACCACTGCCTGGCTGATCAGTACGAACGAATGTTTAAAATCAATAGGGTTGAAACCCGAGGTTAAAATTCCGCTATACAACGGTTCGCTGGCTTGCAGCTTCAGAGAATATAAACTATATAAAGGGTCTAAAAAAACGTCTATTTAGTTTTGCTTAAATTATCGTAATTAATTTTCACCTGTTTTTACGCCCGCAGAAATCTTGATTACAAGAACGCTGCTCAAAGAACGATTGAAAATGATAAAAAGACACAGTGACTAATAATGCCTAGTCCTACAGGGCTTTTCAAACTTATGTGTGATGATTAATTTTTTTTGATAACTTTAATAGTGTTTAGTCAAGGTCTTCTACGATTACATCAAAGTCACGACCACGACCACCTTTTACTTCGTTTAATTCTTCTTTTGTTAAGATTTCGAATGAATCAAAAATGTTGTTTTCGTTGTTAGCAAATAAAGTTTTCATTACTTTTAAGTTTTAATGGTTAATACTTGTAACTTGTAAAATCCTTAATTATCCTTTGTTCGCTTCTTTATTCCGAATAAGGTGAAAAGGTAACCCCTTGAAAAATGAAAAAAAATAAAAAAAACAACACTCGACGATGTAATGTCCTGATCATCAGTGGGGTTGTGTTTGCTTTTTTTTGTGCGTTTTTTTTGAGTTTTTCGGGAAGGGCTGCAGTGGAGGAGAATTATAGACAGCGCGATAGCTTATTAATTGAGGAGCTTAATAAGGAAGGAAGGGAAGCTTTACGAATAGGAGATTTTGAGAAAGCTGTAGTCGCTTACACTGGAGCAATTCAAAATATTGATCGAGTTTATCAGGATACGAATATTCAGATTTTCTTGCCATTAATTAACCTAGGAATCACTTATAAGAATCTAGGGGAGTATGATAAGGCGATTGACATCTATTTAAAGGCTGAGCGGATTATTAAAAAGTTATACTCAGAAAATCATCCGCGTCTTGGTTTTGTTTACTCAAATCTTGGAATTGTCTATAAGCTTAAGGGAGATTTTGTTAAAAATTATGAATTCCAGCAAGCTGCATTGCGGGCTTTTCAGACCGATGAAATCAAATATGCTAGTCAGGTTATAATTGTTAAGTACAACGTGTCTGAAGCCTTATACTTAATAGGTGATTATGAGAATGCAATTCAAAGCTGCATAAATAATGTAGATAATGTTCCTGTGTGGGCTAAGTCTTTCTATTACAGTCTTCCAGCTCGAATCTATAAGGAGCTGGGGGATTATGATTTGACCAAGAAATACTATCAAAAAACGTTCGATATTTTAACTCAAATTTCAGGTTCAGATAGCTATGATTTAGGCTTGGAGTACAGTGATTATGCTTCCTTTTTATTGTCGATTAATGAATACGATGAGGCGCTTGAATATGTTAATCGGTCTGAAGATTTAGTTGTCAAATATTTCACAGAAAAAAGTTTGCAGTACAGTGATGTGATGCTAAATTTTGGAGATTATTACTTTCAGCGGAGCTCGAAAGCCAGTGACCTAAACGATTTCTATTCCAAGCGGAAAAAGGATTTATTGATTGCGTTAGATTACTACCAGAAAGCCCTGATTGCGGGGACGGATGGTTTCGCAAGTTTTGAAACGGATGTTAACCCGGAATTAGGACAGGATATTTCAGAAATCCAACTGTTGGAAGTTTTAAAGAAGAAAGCCAATTGTTTTGAAACTTTGGCTGATCTTAATTTGTCGGAATCTCAAAAAGAAATGGCGATTGAGAACTATACGCTGGCTTTGCAGACTGTTGAGCGTGCGACTGAATTGATTCATCAAATCAGAACCGGTTATGTTTCTGAAGATAGTCAGTTTTTTCTATCTGAAAACCAAGAGTCTACGTTTATTGAGGCAGTTGATCTTAGTTATAAGCTTTTTCTGCATACCGGTGATTTTCAATTTGCAGAAAAAGGATTTGAGTTTGCAGAAAAGAGTAAGTCGGCCAGTTTCCTGGCCTCCATCAAAGATTCCAGGGCTAAGCGTTTTGGAGGAATTCCGGATAGTTTGCTGAAAAGGGAAGACTATTTAAAAATGAATATTTCCAGCTATAAGGAGATGCTTTTTGAGGAGAATCAGAATTCGGATCCGGATTCTGCCAGGGTTGAACTATTTAACTCCAAAATTTTCCAGCTGAATGAGCAATATGAGCAGTTGGTGCAGCTTTTTGAAGATTCTTTCCCGAATTATTATGCGTTTAAATACCGAAATGAAGTTGTGGATGTAGCTTCAATCCAGGAGCATGTTAATGGGAAAACGGCGGTGGTTGAATATTTGATAGAGGAGCCGAGTGAGAGTAATCAGCAAGGGCAGGTTTATAAGTTTATAATCACGGAAGATGCGGTGAGTTTTACAAAAGAGTTGATTGATCTGACGTTTGTTGAAAACATCGAGTCGGTCTACCAATTTCTGACGAGCCCAAAATATTTATTCACTGGACTCAGCGAATTTAAAGGATATGCTCAATCGGCTTATCAGTTATACGAAGTTCTATTAGAAAAGGATAAATCCTTACTGGAAGGCAAGCAGTTAGTGGTGGTTCCTGATGATAAATTAGCTTACATTCCTTTTGATGCATTGCTTTCTGAAATGCCGGATACCAGTAAAATGAATTTCAGAAATCTATCCTATCTTGTGGAGGATTATTCGATTAGTTATACCTATTCGGCAACTTTGCTGTATAACTATTTTGAGAATGAAAAGCAGGCTGAAAATGATCTTCTGGCTTTTGCTCCCAGTTACCACAATGATGATCGCGATTATACGGTTATTTCCGAGTATCGTGCAGGTTTGCTGCCTCTGCCGGCTGTTAGTAAGGAAGTTGATTTTATCAGCGAATATGTTTCTGGTGAGATTTTTAAAGATTCGCTTGCCCAGGAGGCCGAATTTAAAAGCCGGGCTTCAGAATATGATATTTTGCACCTGGCAATGCACACCTTAATAAATGACACCTTGCCAATGTACTCCAAATTGGCCTTCTCAAAGCCGTATTTAGACGAAACGGACGATGGGTGGTTGAATACCAATGAGATCTACACCATGGATTTAAAGGCTCGTATGGCCGTTTTAAGCGCATGTAACACGGGAAGTGGTAAATTACAGAAAGGAGAGGGTGTGATGAGCCTGGCGCGAGGTTTCCTGTATGCTGGTTGTCCATCTATTGTGATGACTTTATGGGAAGTTGAGGATGAGTCGGGTGCTCATATTATGAAAGATTTTTATCGATTTCTGTCGAAAGGAAAAAGTAAAGATGAAGCACTCCGATCTGCCAAGCTGGCTCACATCAAAAATGCAGATCCCTTAAAGGCTCATCCGCATTACTGGCTTGGATATGTGGTTGTTGGGAATCCGGAGCCTCTCTTTCAAAGCAAAGATATCTACTTCATTCTGATCATTTTTGGTGTTATTCTTTTCTTATTTCTCGATCAGTTTTACCGCAAAAAGAAAGCCCGGGATTAACCAATCCGGGCCTTCTGTACCATTATTGAAAGAAAATTTACTTGCTAATGAAAGGGTATTCAGAATGAATTCTTTTGAACGTTAAGGATAATCAAGCATTTCATTGCGAATACCGTGAAAAAATGAACGTTTGAACTTTAAGGATATTGAACAAGGAACTAAGGATGAACAGGTATTAACGTTTCATTTTTGTTGCTAACAATCTTTTATCTTTTTCTTTATTTGCTTTCTAATTGTTGTTTTATTCCAGGTATCTTATTTTTTTCAGAATAGCCTCGGCTTTAGGCTGGTAAAAGCTGTCGCTGTTGGCTATTTGGGTAAACTGCCTGTATGCTTTTTTCCGGTTTTCATTTTGCAGGTAACACAGTCCGATGTACCACTGGGCTTGCTCTACAAAGAGGTTATCCCGGTCTTTAACTACACTTTGATAAGATATCAGGGCCCGATCCGTTTTTTTTGTTTCCTGGTAGGCCATACCGGAATAAAAGTTACTTACCGGGTTGTTGGGATCAATTTCCAGCACTTCGCTGAACAGGTTGATTGCCTCCTGGTAATTATTTTCATTGAACTGATGCAGCGCTTTGGTTAGTTTGCTGTCTATGAGCGCATCGCCCGACCGGAAAATGCCGGTTGTTTCATAGGGGCTATAGAACTGGCTGTAGAGCTCGGCATCGTTCGATGGCCTGTTTTTACTGACCAGTCCGGCAATGCTGAAAATCAGGATTAAAGAGGCTGCTACTGTCGCCACGGCTATTCTTGAAGCGCTGAATCGGGCTGCGAAGGATCGTTTTTGCTTTTCCTGGCGGTTGATTTCTTTGCTGATGGAGCCCAGCTTGGCTCTCAGATCCATGATTTCGGTTTCCTGAATGGCTATGTCGATGTCATTCACCAGTCTGAGTTCTGCTTCCAGGTCAGGGTTTTCCTCCAGTTCAGCCTCGAAAGCTGTTAGTTTTTCATCGGTCAGTTCATGGTTGATGTACTGATCAATTTCTTCCATCTTCTGAGTGGTTGAAGCCTCTGTTTGCTGAATGGATTGCAGACTTGTGCGAAGATCCATAATGTCTGTTTCGGCAGCTGCCTGGTCGATCTCGTTATATAGCGCAATGTCTTTTTCTAAATCGTTGCAGAGTAAGAGTTCTTG